>CAYUUJ010000108.1:0-7030 GCA_964447845.1 uncultured Anaerolineaceae bacterium | reverse complement strand
CATGCTAGAGAAAGGCAGGGCTTTCGCGATGGTCTGCAGCCAGCCGGGATAAAAATCCAGCGGGATGAGCAGGCCGCCTAGTATAAAAGCGGCTTTTTGATAGATCCACGCAAATGCTGTCACGTCTTCCACGACAAAAGCACTCAGGCCGATCAAGGCCATGATGCAAAAATTCAGAAGCCATGAGCCGATGACGGCCGGGATGACGATCACGAAGCCGGCCGGGGAGGGCGAAGGTCCAACCAACCAAAAGACCATCAAGCTGCCCAGGACGACATTGACCAGGCTGCGAAATACGGTTTCACCCAGGGAATTGCTCAGTTGATAACCGAGAAAACTATACGGTTTATTCAGAAGATAGGCGATCGAGCCGTCTTTGACATTGTCCGAGATAGTGCGCGTGAGGAATGGCTTGCTGAGCTCGAGGGTCTCAGCCAGCATCAGGTACCACAGGGTATCCCGCAGAGTCAGGCCATTGATCGAATCGATCCCGGCCGCGGCGTATGTGACTTTCCAGAGCTGATAGAAGATCCACATGAACGGGATCATGATCAAACTGCGGCCGATCAATTCCCCGGGGTATGCCAGGCTGTTGATCAGGGAAGTTTGCAGGATCGCCCAATATTTTGTGAGTTTCTTCATATTTATAACCACTAACATAACCCAGATTGTGTCACGAAGTGAGGAAGCCCTACTGGGCGACCGAAGGATCTCCTCGTGGCTCAAAAAGATCCTTCAGTCGCGAGGAACGCTCCCTCAGGATGACACGTTTTATTGTCATTCTTAGTACTGTTTGAGTGATTTTATTGCGTTCAAAATATCGATCATTAATGCTTCGCGGCCTGGAAATTCCTCATTTTCAGTTATTTTCTGGTGCAAGCCTCTCAGAAAAGTTTTCGTGTTGAAATAAGCCCTTTGAGTCAATTCGTCTTCAAAGGAGCCTTTCCAGAAGGGGGCATCCAGATCCGAAAAAGACAGCAGCCAGGATTGGATATCGACGTCATCAAACAGTTTGCGTTCGAAAACCGCCATCACCGCCCGAACGAGCCGGTCTTCCTCGGCATAGATATAAACCCACTCTGTTGGCCTGAGCAGGATCGACCGTACGGCATCCAGAATTCGGGCCAATTCCTCCCGTCCCAGTTGGACGTTTTCTCCGAGGACGTACAGCAGGTCTGCCGTGTGGGCCAGGGCATGCGCCCAACCTTTGGCGCGCACGTAGCCGCGCAGGTCCTGCTCGCTTTGCATGTATTCCAATCCTTTTGAAAGGATGTTGTGTATTTCATCCTTATCTAAAAAAGGATGTTCGTTTTCGTGATGAATGATCTCGGCCAGGCATAAAACGGAGAAGGAGCGCAGGAAAACGGTGTCGGTGTCGCTTTCGCCTAGGCCTTCCTGCAGATTGACGATCAAACGCAAAATCGAAGCGCGCAGGTAATCCTGTGTGTAGAGTCCCTGCTCAAGCCAATTCGCGAAGATCTCGTACGCGACCCCATCCCGCAGCTCCGGGTCAGTGCTCCCCAGATAGGAAAAAAGCTCCTCGGTTAACGAAGGAGCTGAATGTCCCGCGGGAAGCGAGAATTTATCTTCCTTTATCTTTTCCCAGAAATCTTTGTCCAGATATTTTCCTATCACGGAGTGTTCTGAATTCAGTATTTAACCACAGATAAACACTGATAAAAAGATAATCGATTCAGCAAAGGGTTTTTTTCATCAAACATCCACGTTCATCCGCGTTCATCTGTGGTGATTTTTTATTTTGGAAAC
This sequence comes from uncultured Anaerolineaceae bacterium, assembly GCA_964447845.1. Taxonomy (GTDB): domain Bacteria; phylum Chloroflexota; class Anaerolineae; order Anaerolineales; family Villigracilaceae; genus DASXQN01. The sequence continues at coordinate 5,263 of CAYUUJ010000108.1, read as the reverse complement.
ACTCTACAAGGCGGCCGGCGCGGGATCGGGCCAATTGTCAGGAATCCGGTAACCGATCACATGCCGCTTATGATACACGTTAATCCAAACCGCGTCATTCTGGTTGCCGCCCAGGCCGATCACGTAATTGCTGATCTCTCCGAGATAGATCGAGATATGCTGCCCGCCGTCCTCCCATTGAAAAGCGACCAGGCATCCCCTGCGCGGCGTGGCCACGGATTTGCCCCAACGGGTCCACGGGAATACCAGGGCCGAGTTCGCGGATTCGATTCCGGTCTTTTCAACGCACCAGTTGATAAACGCCGCGCACCAGTTCGTTTCATCCGGCAGGTATGGAAATCTGAACAAGTTGGTGCTGGCCAGATATTCGAGGATCCTGGGATTGCTTCGGTCGCCGGGAATTTCGCGCGTGCCGAATTCCTCGAAAGCCACATTCACCCAGGGGAATTCCTCGTATTCTTTGGAAGCCGCTAGCTCACCCAGGCTGGCCAGGAATTGAAATGAACACCACCCAGTTTGCCCCGATGAGGTGGTGCAATGTTTCCACAACTTGTCCTCCGAGATCATGTCCACATCCACCACCTGGGCGAATTTCAGGGTTCCCAGGCTGCGTTCCTCTGACCCCGGCTTTTCTCGCATGGCGAGCACATAAGTGGAAACCCGGTGTTTTCCTAGCGCAGACAAGTCCTCTGCGGTAATCGAAAGCATTTCCCGCTCGATCAGGAACTTGGATGCACACCAACCGCTGACCGTTCCGCTGATTTTCACCCAGGCCCAATCCTGCGAAACGTTTACCACTTTAACGACGTCCCCGCGTTTGATTGAACCAAGGATGGAGTAATTTGGGCCGGCGCTGGAGCGGATGTTTAATAGATCGGTGGTGACCACCATTTCAGTTTCGGTTCCGGGAGGCGGGGTAGCCGCCACCGCCTTGGACAAATATTTTGTGGAGCTCCAGCCTAATACGCCATTTTCGGTCTTGATCTGAGTCCACTGACCGTCCAGGGATTGGGTCAGTCCTTCGACCGCACCGCCCTGGAATAAAGCGCCAACGACCGGATAATTCCTGCCGGGACCCTTCCTCAGATTCAAGGCGCCGATATTCACAAGGAAGGTCCCTATGCTGGTATCGGGTGGTTGAGGGCTGGCTGCGTCGATCTCTTTTAAGTGCTTGGCGGAACTCCAACCGGATTGTCCGTTGGAATTGGTAATACGCATCCAATCTTTGGAGTTTTCATCTCCCTGGACGATGCTATTTTTTGCAAGGTATCCGAGGGTTTTATGGATAATGCCCGGACCGGCGCGCAGCCTCAACCAATCAGCTGTGACGATATAGTTTTGCATCTTAGCTTTCTCCTTGGAGGCCCGCCGGCTCGCTGCGTGCTTCTTTGTAGATTTGGGCGATCACTTCTTCGAGCGGCGGATCGGATATCGTGATATCCACCACCTGGCCATGTGCGCTTAGGCCGGCCAACACTTTATCCACCGGCGTCTTGAGTGTATCGAATTTCAGTTTTACGCCGTAATTTCCTACTTTCAGGACTTCAACCCCCGGCAGGCTGAAATCCGCCGGCACCTGCTCGGCATAACGAACTTCCACCTTCTTGGTGGTCAGGTACTGTCGTTTCAAAGCCGATACCTTGTCCTCATAAACGATCTGACCGTGGTTGATGATGATCACCCGCCGGCAGAGTGCCTCCAGGTCGCCGGCATCGTGGGAGGTGAGCAGCACGCCCACCTTTTCCGTATCTGCCATTTCGCGGATGGCATCCCGCAGATGTTGTTTGGCGACCACGTCCAGGCCGATGGACGGCTCATCCAGCAGGATCAATTTCGGGCGGTGTAAGAGCGAGGCCGCCACCTCACAACGCATGCGCTGCCCCAGGGAGAGCTTCCGCACCGGAGTCTCCAACAGGTCAGTGATCTCGAAAGCCTCGGACAGGAATTCGATCCGTTTTTTTATCTCGCGCCCGTCCAGTTCATAGATCTTTCCGAAGAGTTGAAAAGTATCCAACGCGGGCAGGTGATACCAAAGTTGAGGCCGCTGACCAAAAACAGTGCCGATATGGTATGCCAGTTTCTGCCGCTCGCGCCACGGGACAAAGCCCAGGACGCGGGCATCGCCGCCGGTGGGGTGCAGGATGCCGGTCAGCATCTTGATGGTGGTGGATTTTCCGGCTCCGTTCGGGCCGATAAAACCGAGCAGCTCACCCGGTTCCATCTGGAACGAAAGACCGCGGACGGCCTCCACCGTCGAATGCTCGGGGCGAAACAAGGCTCGCACCGAGCCCCCCAGGCCGGCCGGTTTACGTTTGGTTTGAAACGTTTTTCTCAGATTCTGGACTTCGATCGCCGGCATGCTGTATTTTACAATAGGCAAACCGTCTTTCATATCGGTTTTCAACCTGAATTTGTCCACATTAATGAGGTGGGCAATTGTGAGGCAGTGCCGGGGTTGAGCTGTCTTTGCTGGTTAATTCAAATCTGGGATTAATGCATCCGGCAGTAGAATTAGCGTTGTGAGGAAACTTCTGCTGGTTCTTTTTCTGTCTGGATTGCTTTCAGGCTGTTCCTTTTCGCTGATCCCGGAATCTACAAATCCGTCCCCTACGGCTAAAACGCCATTTGTGCCTGTGCAGCCGAGCGAAACACCCACCTCCACGCCCACGGTCCCTTCCCCGACCTATACATTGACCCCGACACCGCTCGGCGGTGAACCTACCGCCATTGAGACCGGCACGCCAACGATTACACCTGAGATCATTCAATTGGTGCTGGGGGGCTCGCTGACCGAAACATCCTTCGTGCAAGGATTTGTTTCGGTCCTGTTATCTGCTTCGCAGATCTATTGGGGGGAGTGCGATCTTCCGCATTCGGTAATTCTCACAGCTCAAGTAAACGAGCCGGGCAGGGTGGCGGATGTTTCGTTGTTCATGCGCTTGAAAAACAAAACCAGCCAGGCCCACACGGATTGGGATTCCGGGGTATTAATGACCGATCAATCAAACGGGACTTTTGTCTTCACGATCGATCCGGAAGATATAAGATACTATTTCAATTATTCAAACGCCTGGGTTCAAATGCAACTGATCACATTGGATGGCAGCCTGCGCATCTTGGATCGGTCGCCTGTCTTTGCGGAAAGCCTGGGTTTATCAGCCTGCGCGCCGGATTAATTTATGCTGTAAAATCGGTCCATGAAAAAGTTTACTCTGTTCATGTTTTTATCAGCGCTACTTTTTGCGTGTTCCATGTCGGATCTCGCGCCGTCCCGCCCTGCGAATACGGCCACGCCCACGCGCCCAACCAATACGCCGACCTCGAATGTTCCTCCCACCTACACAGCCACGCCCACATCGATAGGGGCACGGCCGACTCCCACGCCGACGGATACACCGGCTCCCTCCGCCACCTTTCTGCTCGTTACCCTGCCGACCGGCACGCCCGTGCCGACCGAACCGGGTGAGGTCGTTCCAACCGCGACCCGCTCCGGACTCGATGGGAGCGGTTTCGACTCGGTTAATTTAACGGAAGCCGAATTTCATTGGGGCTCATGTGATCCGAACAAAACAACCATGACGGTGAAGGTTGCTGACCCGGGTAAGGTATTAAATGTTGTGGTGTTCGTGCGTTTCCGCAATAAATCCTCCGGCAATGTTACCGGCTGGGACGACGGAACAGCCATGGAAAATAAAGGCGGCGGTAACTTTGCGTTTACTTTTGACGGGGACTTGATGGGAATTTATTACAATACCTGGGTGGCTTATCAATTAGTTGGCACGGATGCCGCCGGCGCCAATGCTGCACGTTCGCCTGTTTTTTCCGACCAGCTCAGTCTCTCGCCGTGCCCGTAATTAGGCCTTTAGGCCTGCCAGTCGCCGAAACGCTCGCTCATTTTTGTAAGCCTTTCGCGTAAGACGACCGCCAGAATACCGAGCATCAATAAAACGACACCTGTGCAACCGATCAATATCACGGTTGAGATCCCTTTCAGCGCGGAGTACACAACTGTGATGACGCCTAGGACCACGAAGAAAATGGGCGTGATGACCAGGCTGCGTGAACGAATGATGATGCCGTACACTAAAACTGCCAGCCCCTGGAAGAATAACACCGCGAAGAAAATCAGTTGTTCCGAAGACAGCATTTGAATATAGGTGGTACTGAGCAGAACAAACTGCGAGACCAGGCCTGTCAGGAACGCGCCAGTCCGGCTTCCACTACGGGTCAGCAGGTAATGCATTAATAAGCCGAGGGCTGCTGCGCCCACCGAATAGAATTGCGGTTCAGCAACATTCAGCGTTGAAAGGATCATAAAGTAGGCCATCAAATATAACCCGTTGGATGGGAACCCCAGCCAAACGTTTCGTTGTATAAAAGCCTCAACGGCCCACAGTGTGGCCGTCAGCGCAACGGGAATTGCAGCATCCAGTCCGCCTTGCAGCGGGGCGCTGATCGAAACCAGGCTGCCGAGCCCGAGACCGCTTTTCAGAAACACGACGTCCCAGCCCGCCAATAAGCTGGCCTCACTGATTCTTGACTTGCGCATGCGTAAAATGAAACCAATCATGTAATATGAAATTGCAAGACCGATCAAAGGGAATAACCATTTCGACTGTCCGAAGTCTCGCAGCGCAAAGAACACCGCCAGCGCGGAAGCCGCAGCCGCGAAATAGCCCAGGCGCGGCGATCGGCGCAATAGCGCATTTCCGAGGAAGGCAGCCGTCAAAACATTGAAGCCTATGGCTGTGACACGTGGAGTTTCGATCCCAACTCCGATGAGATAAACGGCTGTCCATGAGGAAATGAGCGCGGCACCCATCCTCGCAAGATCCTTGAAGCGGCGCGTTTCGTGATAGCTGAAAGTAATCCCCAGGTCGAGACCGATCCAAATTACGCTCAGACCCAGCCAGTAATAGCCATTTTCGCGAACACCAAACTGCTCCAGGATCATCCACCAGCCGGCAGAGGCAAAAACGAAAATGCCCGCTTCCAGCCAACTCTTTTTGTGACGATATTGTTCGATGGCAAAGAGCCCAGCTATGATCAGGCTATACCATCCACTGTTCTTACTTTGATTATCGAAAAGGCTGGTGATCACAACCAGTCCGCCGAGGGCCAGGGCGCTGTAACGCAGCGGCACAGCCGGAATATTCTTTACGAGAGTTCCTGCTGCATAATACGCAACCGCCAGGGCGGTTAAAGCAGGCAGCCAAAGTGGGGAGTTGAATTGATCAAGCGCCTCTAACACAACAAACGCCAT
>CAYUUJ010000107.1:0-7033 GCA_964447845.1 uncultured Anaerolineaceae bacterium | reverse complement strand
CCTGCAGGCTAATTCCAACGGGCACTGCGCAGGGCTGATCACCTGGATGCACACATTCTCGCCTGCCAAGATGTGGATCGCAGGATTGGGATTGCTTAGGAAGCCGTTTCTTCACCTGCACACACAATACAACCGTGAAATTCCATGGTCTGAAATCGATATGGATTTCATGAACTTGAATCAGTCTGCGCATGGCGACCGTGAGTTTGGATACCTGAGCAGCCGCATGCGGCTCAATCGCAAGGTGGTGGCCGGCCATTGGCAGGAACGCGATGTTCAAGCCGCACTTGGTAGTTGGACGCGCGCAGCCTGTGCCTGGGCGGATGCTCAGGGCGGCAAGATCGCCCGATTTGGGGATAACATGCGGGATGTAGCGGTTACTGAAGGCGACAAGGTTGAGGCCCAGATCCGGTTTGGATACGATGTCTACGGATACGGGGTGGGTGACCTGGTCAAAGTGATAAACGAAGTCTCCGATTCCGAAACCGAAAAGATCGTACAGGAATATCTTCATGAGTATGACGTCGCTGCCATCCTGAAACCCGGGGGCGCGAACCACGCTTCGTTACGGACCGAGGCGCGCATCGAAGCGGGTATGCGGAGATTCCTTTCGGCGGGCAATTTCAAAGCCTTCACTACAACCTTCGAGGACCTGCATGGATTGGCACAATTGCCGGGCCTCGCCGTCCAACGCTTGATGCGAGATGGCTATGGCTTCGGTGCAGAGGGCGACTGGAAAACCGCTGCGCTGGTGCGTGCCATGAAGGTCATGAGCAGTGGTTTGCCGGGCGGCGTCAGCTTCATGGAGGATTACACCTATCACTTCAGTTCATCCGGCAACAAGGTATTGGGTGCGCACATGCTCGAGATCTGCGAGTCGATCGCGTCCGGCAAACCGAAGCTGGAGATCTACCCGCTTTCGATCGGTGGCAAGGCTGACCCCGTGCGCCTGGTTTTCGATACGAAAACTGGTCCGGCGATAGGGGCCTCGATCGTCGACATGGGCCAACGCTTCCGGCTGGTGGTGAACAAAGTCGATGTAGTCGCGACCGATGAGCCGCTGCCCAGGCTGCCCGTGGCGCGCGCGCTTTGGATCCCGCGCCCTGACCTCAATACTGCTGCTGCGGCCTGGATTTATGCTGGCGGTGCGCACCATACCAGTTTCAGCTATTCCGTCACAATCGAGCATCTGCGCGATTTCGCCGATATGGCCGGTATCGAGATGCTGGTGATCGATGAAAATACCCGCCTCGACGATTTCCGCGACAAACTGCGTTGGAACGATCTGTACTATCATCTTGCAAATGCGTTGTAAGCCTGTGCGTTCCATAAGAGGTATCCAGATTGGTCATCTTGAATAAGGCCGGGTTCCGATGAAAGTTGCACGACTGCATGCGCGCGGCGAAATTAAGCTGCACGACGAACCGGATCCGCCGGCTGCACCCGGCGAATCTTTGGTGCGTGTTAGAGCTGTGGGCGTATGTGGGTCGGACTTGCATTGGTTCTCGGAGGCCGGGATTGGTGACGCGCAGTTGGTCAAGCCGTTGGTGTTAGGGCATGAATTTGCAGGCGTGACCGCCACCGGTGAACGGGTGGCCGTGGATCCGGCTATCACGTGTGGCGTATGCGAAATGTGTGTAAAAGGACATCCCAACCTGTGTAATCAGGTCATCTTTGCAGGTCATGGATCGCAGGACGGTGCGCTACGGGAGTTGCTCGCGTGGCCCGAGAGGTGTCTTCATCGCTTGCCGGATACGTTGAGCGATGCCGAGGGCGCAATGCTGGAACCATTGGGAGTGGCTATACATGCAATCGAGCTCGGTAATTTAAAGCCCGGTATGACGATCGGCGTGTTTGGGTGTGGTCCGCTCGGCTTGCTGATCCTACAGCTGGCAAAGCTATCTGGTGCGGCGATGATTGTTGCCACGGATCGGCTTGCGCATCGTGTCGAAGCTGCCAGGAGTTACGGCGCGCACCAGGCCATTTTAGCGGCGGAAGGGCATGAGGTCAGTGAGCAGATCCGGGCGGCGACTGCTGGGCGCGGGGTGGACGTTGCCTTCGAAGTCGCCGGGGAACAGGATGCGGTTGAAGTCTCATTCGCCGCCGCTATCCCCGGAGGGAAAGTGATCCTGGTTGGTATTCCCGCGGATGACCGAACTTCTTTTCAGGCCTCCATCGCGCGCCGCAAAGGCCTGACGATAAAACTCGTGCGGCGGATGAAAGATACTTACCCGCGCGCCATTGAGCTGGTCTCGAAAAAAATGGTCGATGTAGGCTCCTTGATCACACATCGTTTTCCGCTGGCTCAGACCGCCGAGGCGTTTGCAGTTGCCGACCGCCGGGAGGGTCTTAAGGTTCTTGTGGAAGTGTAGGAGTGGATATGAAATATGCGATCGGTGTTGATTTTGGTACGGAGTCCGGGCGCGCGCTGCTGGTGGAGGTTGAGACCGGCCGTGAGGTGGCGAGTGCAGTGTATTCGTACTCTCATGGAGTGATCGACGAGAAGCTGCCTGAGAGCGGTGTACCGCTCGAGCCGGATTGGGCGCTTCAGGACCCGGAAGATTACCTGCGTGTCTTTCAGAATACGATCCCACATGTGTTGGGCCAATCTGGTGTGGATGCCGCGGATGTGATCGGTGTGGGAATTGATTTTACGGCTTGTACGATGCTGCCGGTAAAGGCGGATGGCACACCGCTATGTACCCTGCCAGAGTGGCGTGCCGTTCCACATGCCTGGGTGAAATTATGGAAACATCATGCGGCGCAACCGGAGGCAGACCTTATTAATGAAACAGCCCGCAGGATGAATCAAGCCTGGCTGGACCGCTATGGTGGGAAGATCTCCTCCGAATGGTTTTTCTCGAAAACGCTCCAAATCCTGAATGAAGCTCCGGAGGTCTATGCCGCGGCCGACCGGTTTATCGAGGCGGCGGACTGGGTGGTGTGGCAGTTGACGGGCATCGAGACGCGCAACGCGTGTACTGCGGGTTATAAGGCGATCTGGTCCAAGCGCGACGGGTTTCCGCCCAAGGAGTACTTCGCATCCCTCCACCCTCAGCTTGCCACCGTTATCGACGACAAGATGAGCTGCGAGATCCTACCCGTCGGGCAAAGAGCCGGCGGATTGAGCGAGCAGGCTGCTGCATGGACCGGGCTAAAGGCCGGAACCGCCGTAGCTATCGCAAATGTGGACGCGCACGTGGCGGTCCCCGCCGCGACTGTCACCCAGCCAGGGCGCATGGTGATGATCATGGGCACATCCACCTGTCACATGGTATTGGGCACGCAGGAACGGATCGTGCCCGGCATGTGCGGATACGTGGAGGATGGAATTATTTCCGGCTATTATGGTTATGAAGCCGGACAATCCTGTGTGGGTGATCACTTTGCATGGTTCGTGGAGAATTGTGTCCCGGGACGCTATGAGCGCGAAGCACAGGTACGCGGCATGGATATTCATGCTTTGCTTGAAGAGAAGGCTGCCCAACTAAAGCCCGGCGAGAGCGGATTGGTGGCGTTGGATTGGTGGAACGGGAATCGCTCGGTTTTGGTTGATGCAGACCTAACCGGTCTTCTTGTCGGTGCCACCCTGGCTACCAAATCCGAAGAGATCTATCGCGCCCTGGTTGAAGCCACTGCCTATGGTACGCGCGCGATCGTGGAGACATTTCAGCAGAACGGTGTGCCCATCCACGAACTGGTGGCATGCGGCGGGCTGCCTGAAAAGAACAAACTGTTGATGCAGATCTACGCGGATGTGACCGGCCTGCCGATCAAAGTCAGCGCATCCAGACAGACGCCTGCGCTGGGTTCCGCCATGTTTGGTGCGGTAGCTGCAGGTAAATCCGCGGGTGGGCATGACTCGATCTTTGAAGCAGCCGGGAAAATGGCGCGGCTTAAGGACGAAAGCTTCGTGCCCGATCCCCAGCACCAGAAAGTATATGACAGGCTTTACGCAGAGTACCTGCAACTGCACGATCTATTTGGCCGCGGCGAAAACGACGTAATGAAACGACTCAAGCGTCTCAAGGCCGATGCAAGGATGTGAGCAGACATGTTGGAAAAGTTAAAACAGACGCTTTACGAATTGCACATGGAATTGCCGCGCAACCATTTAGTGGCTTGGACAAGCGGGAACGTCAGTTTGCTGGACCGCGATACGGGGTATGTCCTGATCAAGCCCTCCGGCGTCCGATATGAGGTATTGCGGCCGGACCAGATGCTGGTCGTGGATCTGGACGGGGGCATTGTGGAGGGTACTTTGAGTCCGTCATCCGATTTGGCCAGTCATCTTTATATCTATCGCCAACGACCTGACCTGGGGGGCATCGTACACACTCACTCACCGTACGCGACAGCATTCGCGGCTGTCAACTGCCCGATCCCTGTTTATCTGACAGCCCAGGCGGACGAATTCGGAGGGCCGATCCCTTGCGGGGGGTTTGCGTTGATCGGCGGGGAAGAGATCGGCAAAGTAGTTATTGAATCCATTGGACGTTCACCTGCCGTGCTGCTCAAGAACCACGGCGTCTTCACTGTCGGTCCAACCGGAGAGGCCGCAGTAAAGTCAGCAGTTATGGTGGAGGATATTGCACGCACGACCTGGTTAGCGCTGCAAATTGGGAAACCCGATGAGATCAGCAGCGCGGATGTCGCGACGTTACACGATCGATATAAGAATGTGTACGGTCAACGTTAAGGCTGGCTGGGCTATGTGGGGAGTTCGTTCCAGTTGTCAACCCAGCCAGGTCTTTGCTACCTGCTGAAGCCAGCCAGTTGTTAAAAAATCTTTAAGGGTGATTTTTAATTTCCTGGCAAAAAGTACTTGACTCGGGTGCAAAATTTTGCTAATATTATGGAAACGTTTCCAACACGGAAACACATTTTCCCCTCCGATATAGGCCAGAAGTCGCCGTTTCGGTCAATATATCCACATTAAGTGCTGGATAAAGTTGCCCATAGGGAAAAAACCAAGATTTCGTGTAAACGTTTCCAAAAATGGCAAAGCAACCAATGCCCCCGAAGGTAACCATCGTGGAAGTAGCCGAAAAAGCCGGCGTTTCACTAGGCACGGTTTCGCGTGTGATCAACAAGGATGTCCACGTGGCTCCCGAAACCCGGGAGCGAGTCACGGCTGTGATGCGAGACATGGGGTATGTGGCAAACCGACAGGCGCGCGGCTTGAAGGGGAGCAAGACAAACGTTATTGGTATGTTAGCCCCAGACCTGGGGACTGGGTACATCGGGGAAATTATCCATGGGATCGATGCCGAACTCGCCCTTCACCAACTAGATTTGATGCTCTTCACCACTCACCGTACAGCGGCCAAGGAGGCGAACTATGTTGCCAATATGGTGCAAGGAATGGTGGATGGCTTGTTGCTCGTTCTGCCGCGTAATCCTGTGGACTACATGGAAACCCTTACCCATCGCAATTTCCCCTTCGTCCTGATCGATCATCAAGGAACCGGAAACCCGTGCCCGTCTGTGGGAGCCACCAATTGGCAGGGCGCATACAATGCAACTGAGTATTTGATCAAATTGGGGCACACACGGATCGGTTTTATTACCGGCTCGATGGACCTGGGTGCAGCGAGCGACCGTCTAAACGGATACGAAGCTGCGCTCAAAGTCCATCATATAACTATTGATCATCAATTGATCTATGAGGGGAATTTTTTCCAGCCCGATGGGTACGCAGGCGCCAGAGCTTTGCTGGGAATAAATGCACCGCCGACCGCCATCTTTGCGTCCAATGATGTGATGGCCATGGGAGCCATGGATGCCGTACGCAGCCTAGGTTTACGGATCCCGGAAGATATTTCCATCATCGGATTCGATGATATACCGCAAGCCGCCTCTGTGCGGCCCGCTCTCACCACAGTCCGACAACCCCTGGAGCAAATGGGGAGCCTCGCGACACAGATGCTGATCGACAAGCTCAAGCATCCGGATAAAGAGATTGGCCGGATCGAGTTACCCACAGAGTTAATCGTGCGTGACTCGACTTTACCTGCAAAGGACAGGGCTGGCTAACAGCTATGTCACGCCAGCCCTGCCTCATGCGTGTGGAACCCTTTGAAAGAAAGGAGTACCAACACACCTAGATTATACGCCAGTCTTTTCCCCTGAAGTCAGTTACTCTATTTTGATACTCAAAAGGAGAAAGAAGATGACTCGCAAAATTTATATCTTGCTGAGCCTGTTGCTGATCGCTTCATTCGCACTGGCTGCATGTGCCCCCTCCCAGGATGCTCCCGCCGCAACTGATGCGCCGGGTGAACCCGAAGCGCCGGTCGCAACCGACGCGCCTTCCGGCGAGGCTGTAACAGTCACGTGGTGGCATATCACAACCGACGAAGGCCAGGCCGCGGTCTGGCAGTCGCTGGCCGACAGCTACATGGCTGAACATCCCAATGTCACTGTCGAGATCACCATCCTCGAAAATGAGGCTTTCAAAACCAAGATGACCACGGTCATCCAATCCGGCGAGCCGCCAGATATTTTCCAGAGCTGGGGCGGCGGTGTGATGAATGAATACATCGAGGCCGGCATGATGAAGGATATCTCGGCGGACCTGGACGCGGACGGCGGCGCATGGCGCAATACCTTCTCGCCTGGCGCGCTCGGCGTGTACAGCTACCAGGGCAGCAACTACGGTGTGCCGTGGGACATGGGTATGGTTGGCTTCTGGTACAACAAGGACCTGTTTACACAGGCTGGCATCGATGCTCCTCCCGCAACCTGGGATGAGTTGCTGGAAGACGTGGCTACCCTCAAGGGTGCCGGCATCACACCGATCGCCCTCGGCGAAGGTGACAAGTGGCCGGGTCATTTCTGGTACGGGTATCTCGCCACACGCATCTGCGGACAGGACGGCTTCGAGAGCGCTGCGGCTCGCACCGGTGCGTTCAGCGATGCCTGCTTCGTGGAAGCCGGGAACAAGCTCCTGGAACTCAACGCACTTGCGCCTTTCCAGGATGGTTTCCTCGGCGCAACATATGGCGATCAGTCCACCATCATGGGTAATGGA
>CAYUUJ010000106.1:0-7034 GCA_964447845.1 uncultured Anaerolineaceae bacterium | reverse complement strand
GATGCGCTGCGGATCGCTTATCGAGCGGGCACGATCACCGGGATGTTGACGGATGGTCTGGGTCTGCTGGGCGGCACGGTCATCTTCATTATTCTCGGTATCGCCGCGCCGGACGCGTTACTTGGCTTTGGATTTGGCGGCACTCTTCTGGCACTCTTCATGCGGGTGGGCGGCGGCATCTTTACCAAGGCAGCCGACGTCGGCGCTGACCTGGTCGGTAAAGTTGAGGCAGGCATCCCGGAGGATGATCCGAGGAACCCGGCTGTGATCGCCGATCTCGTCGGTGATAACGTCGGCGACTGCGCCGGCATGGCGGCTGATATTTTCGAGTCCTATGAGGTCACAATGGTGTCCGGGTTGATCCTGGGCCTGGCTCTCTGGCATCTGACCGGTCGTCTTGAGTGGATTATCTTCCCCCTGATCGTTCGCGGGGTTGGGGTGCTCTCCTCGATCTTTGGAACGTACTTTGTGCGCAGCGAGCCTGGCAAGGGTCAGGACGCCATGAAGGCGATCTTCAGCGGCTTTCTAACTTCGGCTGTGATTTCCGTCATCCTGTTCGGTATTGCCGGTTTCTTCTACCTCAACACCCCTGAAATGGAATTGTGGGGTGGATGGTGGCGGCTTCCTACGGCTGTAGCAGTTGGTGTTCTCTTGGCGATCCTGATCGACCGACTAACCGAATATTTCACAGGCACGCATGCGGCTCCGGTGAAGGATATCAAGAAAGCGGCAGATACAGGTCCTGCCACGTTGATTTTGCAAGGTGTGGCATCCGGGTTTGAGTCCTCCGTATGGTCGATCCTCGTGATTGCGATGACGATTATCGCTTCGATCTTTATTTTTGGAACCATACCGGGTGTTGAAGGCACAGAGCGCGTGACCTTTATCCTTTATGGTGTAGCCATGACCGGTATCGGTATGTTGACCCTGACGGGTAACAATGTGGCCATGGACTCGTTTGGTCCGATCTCAGACAATGCGAATGGCATTGGTGAGATGGCGTGGTCCGGTAAAACCGACAAGGCCACCAAGGACGCCCAACAGATCATGGCTGACCTGGATGCTGTAGGTAATACAACAAAAGCCATTACCAAAGGCGTCGCGATCGGTTCGGCCGTCATCGCGGCAGTTTCGCTGTTTGGTTCATTTATTGTGGATGTCTCGCGTGCACAAGCTGCACTCGGCGTTCCGTTGGAAGCGCAGATACAGTCGATTGGCATTCGCATTGATATTCCGCTGGTGTTCGTCGGTATGTTGATCGGCGGCGCATTGCCGTGGTTGTTCTCGTCCTTCGCGATCCAGGCCGTTTCACGTGCGGCGTCCTTGATCGTACTGGAAGTCCGCCGCCAGTTCAAAGCTGGTGTTCTAAAGGGCAAGATCAAACCTGATTATCGGCAAGCGGTCAATATCTCGACGACAGCTGCACAGAAAGAGCTGGTCTCCCTGGCGCTGCTCGGTGTGGTCACCCCGATCGCGGTCGGTTTGCTGCTGCAGGTCGAAGCGCTGGGCGGCTTTCTGGCGGGTATCATCCTTTCCGGTCAGTTGCTGGCCGTGTTTCTGAACAACTCGGGCGGTGCATGGGACAATGCGAAGAAGCTGATCGAAGACGAGCCCAGGAATCCGGCCAAGAATACGGGTAAAGGCTCAGAGCGTCACAAGGCTGGTGTCGTGGGCGACACGGTTGGCGATCCGTTCAAGGACACCGCCGGCCCTGCGCTCAACCCGATGATCAAAGTAGTCAACCTTGTTTCAGTGATCATCGCGCCCATCGTGGTCACATATGCAGGCGCAACCGGCAGCACACAGATCACTGTCTGGGCAGTGGGTGCCGTTCTGGTGGCTGTCCTGGGTTGGGCTGTGATACGTTCGAAGGCGCCGGCACCGACGATCCAAAATTAAACGTTTTTTAGATATCAGCAGCCCTTCAACATTTGTTGAAGGGCTGCAATTTTAAGCCATTATATGATACTGCTATAATGCCTCAATGACCACACAACAACAGAACAATGTGAGGAATCTTGCCGGAGGCGCAAGTGTCGCCATGGTGGGTAGATTTGCCGGCCGATTTACGGCGATCATCGCGGATATTATCGCCGCCCGCGTTCTTGGACCCGCATTATTTGGAATTTATTCCATCGGGTGGACAATTTTTCGCCTGGTGGAACTAATAGCTCCGCTGGGCCTTGATTTGGGCGTAATACGATATGGATCTTTATACCTGGACAGCGACCGATCTGCGCTTAAGAACGTGATCGTGAACTCTCTTAAAGGTACGTTGCTTGTTGGGATCCCCTTGACTATTTTATTCTTTCTAGGTGCACCCTGGCTGGCAGCGATTTTCAACAAACCTGATCTGGTTTTTGTGATCCGCTTGCTGTCACTCGGTTTCCCATTAACGGGTCTGTTGTCGGTTCTGGCGGCCGCGACCCGTTTAACGCACGATATGAGATATACGGTGATCTTGCAGGATCTTGGTCAGCCACTGCTTGCGTTCATCCTGCTGATCGTATTTTTGCTGGCCGGTACTCAGCTCGTCGGTGTGTTGCTTTCGGATGTGCTTTCCTATGGCGTCCTTGTGCTTCTGGGGTTTTATTATCTACACAAGCTCTTCCCGGATGTAATGAGTCCCTCGGCACATATTCAGGCAGCAGGCTCGGCAGATCTCATTATGTTTTCCATAGCATCGTCGCTCACAATGGTTATGAACACACTTGTTTTTTGGGTCGATCGACTCCTGATCGGTTACTATTTGCCCGCCAGCGATTCGGGAATCTACCAGGCAGTCTCACAGATCTCGGTTATTTTTGCAGTCGTGTTGAGCGCCTTCAGCCGAATTGTCATCCCGATCTTAGCTGGTTTGCATCACAACAACCGAAAGGATGAGATGGAAGAGATCTACCGCGTAAGCACAAAATGGGGAATCTACATCAGCCTGCCTGTGCTTTTGGTGTTGTTGTTGGCACCGCGGGATGTTCTGGCCGCCACCTATGGCCCCGCATATACCTCAGGCGCTGACCTGATCCTCATCCTGCTGGCCGGGCAAACCATCAATCTCATTACCGGCCCGGTAGGGCCCCTTCTGGTGGCAACCGGACATCAAAACTTTACGTTTGCCTTATCGGGCTTCTCCCTTTTGCTCAATATTGCCCTCAATTCGATTCTTGTACCGCGCTGGGGGTTATCCGGCGCGGCAATCGCTACTACTATCTCCTTGTCTGTTCTCTACGTTGTGGCTTTATTTGCGGCCAAGCGAAAGCTGGATCTATGGCCTTATGACCGTCGCTACTGGAAAGGCTGCCTGGCAGCCTTGGTCTCGCTGATGGCTGTCAGTGTGACCGGTTTATTGCCAGTCGCTTCCATCCTTGTGTCCCTGGCCTTGAAATTCTTCGTCGCTACGGCAGTCTTTTTTGCAATGCTTTTGTTAATGAAGTTGGACGAGGAAGATATAGAATTAATCAGATTGCTGCGCGGAAACCGATTTACTTCAAAATCAGCAGGAACATGAAAAAGAATTATGACAAAACCGTTGGGTATTCTCCTCTTGAATGCGTCGATCCGGAGAAGATGCAACAGGTCATCAGGGTAAATAAAAGCATTATCGACGGCTATTATTCCGCCCGCGCCGGCGACATTTTACTGGTGGCTGGCGCGGGACAGGGCCAGGAGGCAGTGCTTATTGCCCGGGAATATGAATTGAGAACGATTGGAGTAGACATCAATATCAAACCGATTGGGTTTTCGAAAAACGCTGCCAATCCGGCTTTTCAAAGGCAGGATCTGATGGCGTTGGGATTTAAGGAGAATACGTTTTCCGTGGCCTACTCTTACCATGTTCTGGAACATGTTTCAGATCCCGTGCAGACGTTGCATGAAATCCATCGCGTATTGAAGCCCGGAGGGATTTTGTTTATCGGCTTTCCCAACAAACATCGACTTGTTTCCTACATTGGAACCAGCCAGAAAGCCTCCTGGCGCGAAAAAATCGCCTGGAATCTGAACGATTATCTTTATAGATTGAAGGGAAAATTTGAAAATAAACACGGTGCACATGCAGGATTTACAGAGAGCGAGTTTAAACGACACGCCTCTGGGATATTTGAAACAATCCACCCGCATCGGAATGAGTATATGCTGCTGAAGTACCCCAGGCTTAAACGCGTGATGAGGCTCATTACAGCAATGGGCATGGGAGAATTTATGTTCCCTTCGAATTACTATGTCTGCATCAAAGGCATTTCGTAGCCGTCGAATGCTGCATCTACGTGAATGGTTTAGCATGCACAAACTAGGGCGATATAATCTCACGGAGGTCTCCTTTGCTCGTTTATTTCAGGCGCTAAAGGTGCGCTTGCAGGAGGTTCCACATGCCCTCGCCTGGAAGTTTCACCCGTACGCCGGCGTGAACAAAATGCGTATCAGGCAGTTGAGGGATTGTTGCAGAAATCAGAGGTGCTTCATTGTTGCCAATGGCCCCTCACTTTCTAAAACAGATCTTGGAAAGCTGGCAAACGAATTGACCTTTGGGCTAAATCGGATTTATCTGCACTTTGAGAGTTCCACCTTTCGCCCCACTTATTACCTGGCAGTTAACGAACTGGTGCTTGAGCAGTTTGCAGACGAAATCGGGCGCCTGGAGATGCCCAAATTCCTCAACTGGAATCGCCGCACCCGGTATGACACGCAAGATGACAACACCTACTTCCTGAAATCGAAAATGGTGCTCAAAGACTCATTCCAATATGATCTCACCCGCCCGCTGGTTGTTGGGGGAACAGTCACGTTCGTTGCTTTGCAGCTTGCGTACTACATGGGTTTCGCGAAAGTGATCCTGATCGGCCTGGACCATAGTTATGGCGAGAAGGGTCTTCCCAGCGGGACCGAAATCCGTGCAGCTGAGCGAGATGAAAGCCATTTTCATCCTCAATATTTTCCTAAAGGTGTGAAATGGCAACTGCCTGATCTTCTCCGATCAGAAGTAGACTTTGAAATTGCCCGCAGAGCATTTGAGCAGGATGGGCGTGAAATCCTGGATGCAACAATTGGCGGAAAATGCCCCGTCTTTAAGAAAGTTGACTATTCCACATTATTTTGATGAGACAGGGCCGAAACTTATCCGGAGATATGATGGATAGCTTATTGGTTACACAAGTGCTCGAGAGAATAGCTGGTGATAAGCTGGAACTTGAGCGATATTATTCCGGCAAGAAGATCCTGGTCACAGGTGGAGCCGGCTTTATCGGCTCGTGGCTGGTAGAAGCACTCGTGCGGCTGGGTGCAAAAGTGTCTGTGGTGGATAATCTTTGGCGAGGCTCCCTGGGGAACCTGCAGAAGAATGATGGGACATACTGGATACCTCTCGCTGACCAATTTTTCCTGGGAGATTTGCGAGAATATCACACGGCGCTGTCTGCGTGCCTAAAAGCGGCTCCCGATCTTGTATTTCATTTGGCGGACGTTGTTGCCGGAGTCGATTTTGTCTTTGCCAATGAACCGTTCTTATTTCGCACGAACATATTAATAAACAGCAATACGTTTTCAGCACTACAGGAGGCGGGCGTCGAAAACTTAGTTTATCTTGGGACTGCGTGCAGTTATCCCAAAAAATTACAGGAGAAGCCGGGGTCGCCTCCGCTGGTGGAGGAACAAGTTTATCCAGCCGACCCCGAATCCTCCTATGGGTGGTCAAAATTACTTGGGGAATATGAGGCCGAGTTGATTGCTAAGAAGAGCGGTATCCAGGTCGGAATTCTCCGATTGCACAACGTCTATGGCCCCCGCTCGATCCTTTCTAAAAAACGCTCCCAGGTCATACCCAGCCTGATTCGAAAAGCCATTAAGTACCCGCAAGAGGAATTCATAGTCTGGGGCTCTGGGAAGCAAGCGCGCGATTTTGTGTTTGTGGGAGATGTGGTGGATGCCTTGCTCCGGCTGCCTCTCAAGGGAATGGGTGAGGGGCCGATCCAAATCGGGACTGCCAGGGAAACTAGCGTGGCCGACCTGGCCTCCCTGATCGTGAAGATATCCGGAAAAGACATCAAGATCGTGTTCGACCCCGGCAAGCCTGAAGGCGATGGCGGCCGTTCAGGGAATTATGATAAGGCCCGCCGTGTCCTGGGCTGGGACGTATACACACCTCTCGAAAAGGGACTCGAACAAACATACCATTGGGCGCATGAACAAATCATGAACAGGGAACTGAATCTGGATGAATGAATTACATGGACGTGTTGCGATCGTGGCGCCGGGTTTCTTCGCTGTCCGGCGCTGCTTGCCCGGGCAGGCTGCGTCATGAAATCAATGAATATCCTGGGGATCAATATGCAGTGCCTTTCTTATGAAGAGATGTTCCGCATCTTTGATGGCTGGCTCTCGGACAAGACGCGGCCCTCGCGCTCCCTGGCTGTGATCAATGTTCATATATGTGTTACTGCCTTGTTCAACAAGAAACTCAGGGATATATATAACCAGGCTGATCTGATAGGAATCGATAGCATGCCTTTCCTCTTATGGGCGCGGACGTTCTATCAGCCGGACAGCGATCGTTTTTATGCACCTGATCTGATGATGGAAGTAAGCCGCAAAGCCAGGCAAAAGCAATATACCTTCTTCTTATACGGAGGTTACCCGGAAGCCCCCGAAAAAATAGAGGCCTTTCTCAAGGAGCGCCATGAGGGGATCAATGTCGTCGGAAAGTTTTCGCCACCGTTCCGAAAGCTTACAGCAGAGGAGAAGCGCCTGGTTTGCAAGCAGATCAACGATGCCAGGCCCGATTTCCTGTGGATTGGATTAGGTTCGCCCAAGCAGGACGAATGGATATTTGAGCATGCGCCTCTGATCCGCGGTTGTATCATGGTGCCATCCGGGGCCACCTTTGATTTTTTCAGCGGGAAAATCCGCCAGGCGCCCAGATGGATTCGAGACATTGGACTCGAATGGCTGTTCAGGCTCACGCAGGATGTTCGCCGTTTGTGGAAGCGCTATACAATCTACAATCTCATATTCGTTCTGGCCTTTGCGCTCCAACAGTTGAGAGT
>CAYUUJ010000105.1:0-7040 GCA_964447845.1 uncultured Anaerolineaceae bacterium | reverse complement strand
GCATGGGGGCATGACCGGCGAACGCCGGGTGATCACCATCCTATTCTGTGATCTAAAAGGTTCGACGGCCGCCGCCGAAGGACTCGATCCTGAGGAATGGACCGAGATCATGAACGGCGCCTTCGAGCAGATGATCCGCCCAATTTACAAATATGAAGGCATCGTCCCGCGGCTGATGGGGGATGCGATCCTGGCTTTTTTCGGGGCGCCGATCGCTCACGAAGATGATCCGCAACGCGCGGTCCTGGCCGCGCTCGAAATCCAGACCGGCGCTGATTCGTACTGCAGCCAGATCCACGAAAAACATGGGATCGATATCAAAGTACGGGTGGGGATCAATACCGGTCTGGTCGTTGTGGGCGAGATCGGGTCCGACCTGCGACTCGAATACACGGCGATCGGTGATGCGATCAACCTGGCAGCGCGCATGGAGCAGACTGCCGAGCCGGGTACGATCCAAATTTCAGAAGAAACCCATAAACTGGTGGCTCCGTTTTTTGAATGCGAGTCGCTCGGCGAGACACAGATCAAGGGCAAGTCGGCTCCGGTCCGGACCTTTCGCGTAGTGGCAGTTAAAGAGGCGCCGGGTCAGCTCCGAGGCGTGGAGGGGTTATCTTCACCCCTGGTGGGACGCGAGACCGAACTGGGATTGTTGAAGGCACGTCTTCAAGCCTTGAGTACCGGCAAAGGCGCGTTCATCACCGTAATTGGAGAGGCCGGCCTGGGCAAAACCAGCCTGCTGGCAGAGACCCGCAAACAGATCCACAAAGATGCTCTAGTCAATTGGCTGGAAGGACACGCGCTTTCGTATGCGCAGTCCGTGAGTTATTTTGCGTGGCGACAAGTCATCCGTCAATCCATCGGTGCGCGCGAGAGCGATACGCCGACTGAAGTGCGCGCCAAGCTGCAATATCAATGCTCGTGTTGTGATCTGCCCGGCGGCGATGCGGCTTTTCTGGAAACCATGCTGGCGGTTGAAAGTGAACAGAGCCTGAATGAAGTATCCGGCTATCAAGGAGAAGCGTTGGTTCAGCGTATGACAGAGGTGATGCGAGGTTTCCTGTGCGGACTGGCGCAAGAATCGCCGCTGGTGATCGTGTTGGACGACCTGCACTGGATGGATGCGGCCTCTTTAAATCTTTTCTCCAGCCTGATCGATCTGATCGAACAGAACCCGATCCTATTTATTGGGCTCTCCCGGCCGGAGCGCGAATCAGCCGGGTGGGAGTTCATGGAGCAGGCTCGCGGCCGACTCAAGGACAGCTTTCAGCGTGTCACGCTTGAACCACTACCGCCCGAAAAGACCAATACGCTTTTGGTCAACCTGCTGGGGTTGCAGCAAATGCCGAGCGATGTCTTTCAGCTCATCATGGAAAAGGCAGAGGGCAACCCTTTTTTCGTTGAAGAATTGATCCGTTCACTGATCGAGACGAAACAACTCGTCCGCCGGAACAGCCATTGGGAGGTAACCGGTCCGGTTACCAAACTCGCTCTACCGAATACACTGACAGGTGTGCTGGGTGCGCGCATTGACCGTTTGCCGGATGAAGACAAACGCATCCTGCAGATCGCTTCCGTGATCGGGCGGTCCTTCGACCAGTTTGTGTTGGGGAGCATGATGGAATCTGCCACAGCGCTGGATGCTCATATGCAAAAGCTGCAGCAGGCTGGTCTGATCCAGCCGGGTGAGGCTGGATACATTTTTCGACATGTGCTGGTCCAGGATGCGGCGTATGACTCGATCCTGATCAAGCAACGGCGTGAACTCCACCGCCGTGCCGGGACGACCCTGGAGGGCCTCTACGCGGACCGGGTCGAGGAATTCGCGCCGTTACTGGCGCACCATTTTTATACAGGTGAAGATGCGCGCTCGCTCAAATACGATACGCTGGCTGGAGACGCGGCTGAACGGCTGTATGCAAATGCTGAGGCTGCCATCCATTACGGCCGTGCACTGGAGACCGCCAGGCGGATCAAGGCAGAGGTGCGTCAGGTCGCTGATCTTTATACCAAATGGGGCAAGGCACTTGAACAATGCGGCCGTTATGAAGAAGCGGTCAAAACTTATGAAGCGATGCGCGCCTATGCCCATGAACTTGGTGACGGAGGAATCGAAATTTCCGCGGTGTTGGCGCTCTCCACGGTCTATGGCACGATGACCTCGATCCATAATTCGGCGTTGGCTGAGAAAATGCTTGGCGAAGCGCTCGAATTGGCACGCCAGACCGGCGATCGGGACACACAGGTCAAACTTCATTGGAATCTCTTGCTGACTTATTTGTTTTCCAAGCGATTATCACAAGCTGCCGAGCACGGTGAGCTGGCGCTGGGATTGGCGCGCGAATCTGAAAATCGCGAACAACTGGCTTTCGTGTTGAACGATCTATCTCGAGTTTATACCTGCCTGGGAAGATTTGAAGAAGCCCGGCAGGTCGTTCAGGAAGCGCGCGGATTGTGGCTTGCGATGGACAATCAAGCCATGCTGGCAGATAGTTACGGCGCAGAAGCGGAAGCCTGTTTCGCGGCTGGTGAGTATCACCCAATGTTTGAGAAGCTATCCGAAGCGATCCAAATCAATGAACGCATCGATAATTTATGGGGACAATCCTACAATCGAGTGATTAAGGGAATCGCACACTTCGATCTGGGCCAGGCTGACCTTGCAATCCAGACAGCGACCGAAGCGATCAAATTCGGAGATCGATCCGGCTTGCTGGCCAGTTCCATCGCCGTCCGGTCTGACCTGGCCTGGAACTATGGCTGTTATGGGGCGTTAGAGAAGGGGTTCGAGCTGGCCAGGGAAGCGATGAGCGTTGTCGAAGCAAAGCAACCTGATTGGGAAGCTTTGCCCAAAGCCAGCTTGATTCGTCTGTCTTTACTCAAAGGTGATCTTGAAGGTGCAATAGGGTATGAGCGCTCGTGCAAGATCGAGCCGGTCTCGATCCCCTATCCACACTATACAATCCTGGTGAGTCTGGCGAACATTGAGCTGGCATTTGCGCTGGGCGATTACGAAAAGTCGCTGTCCCAGACGGATGACCTTCTGGATCAGGTCAAAGGCATTGCGCGGCCGGGCATCTCCGAGGTGCTGTATCACAAAGCAAAAGCATTGGCGGCTCTGGGACGCCCCGACGAAGCCCGGCAGATATTGAATCAAGCCCGTTCGCTGGCGGAGGAGTTGCAGACCAGTCAGGCCTTGTGGCCGATCCTTTTTCTGCTGGCTGATTTTGAAACTCAAAATGGGAATGAGAATAAAGCGCAGGCGGTGCAAGCTGAAGGGCAGAAAATCGTCAACGAAATCGCGGATCGGTTGGAAGCGGTTGGTTTACGTCAGTCTTTTCTAGACCAGGCCCGAGCTTGGAAATAGTGCAGTTTTTAAATTTGATGCATCGATCAGGAGGAACGCATGTCCATCGAAACGAATAAAGAAATTGTCCGTCGCTATCAGGAGGCTTACAACAGCAATAATCTGGATGCATTGGATGAGCTGTTGGCAGTTGATCTGCTCACACAAACGCTTTTACCCGGATTTCCAGCCGGGCTGGAAGGCGCAAAAGCCGTCCATCGAAAGACCCTGATTGGAATGCCGGATGTTCATACGCGCATCGATGAATTGCTGGCGGAGGGAGATCGGGTGATGGCGCGCTTTACAATGACCGGCACACATACGGGGGACTTCTTCGGCATCCCCGCCACGGGAAAACAAATTAGCGTCGGCGGCGTTTTCATTGTCCGTATCTCAGACGGCAGGATCGTGGAGCATTGGGGGGTGGAGGACGAGGCAGGTTTGCTTCGTCAGGTTGGAATTCTGCCAGGCTGATTTATTTAAGTTCTTTTATTCCGCGCAGCGCGCGGCGGATGCGCTCCCATGTTGTTTTGACGATATTAGCCTTCTCCGGTGGGATCGGATGTCGGCTGTAACGCGCCTCCACGAATGAACCGGTCAGGGATTCAATATCCGTATCCACATTTGGAAGCGCGTTCTCGAGGGTGGCGGCATATTCATACGGTGTTTGGGAACCCGAACGTTTGAGTCCACTTTCACCCCCGCGGCGAACCAGTGCCAGATAAAAGTAATAGACCCGTTGGCGAGGGTCAAGCCGCCGCAAGCTCAAGAATCCGCCAGGCACGGAAACGCCGGGGCGCGAACGCAGCGCGCGTAAGCGCTTCTTCCCGGCGTCTACCAATGCTGCCATCCGGCTGCCGGTACCGCTGAACAAGGTGCGCAGACGGATCCAGAGGCGCGCCAGCCAGCGTCCGCCAGGGAGCTTGTTCAGTGCCTCCAGGAGTTCGCCATGTTGGCGCAGGAAGTTTCTGATTGCAAAGCCGAGGATACCGAGTAGAAGCAGCCAGGAAAGAATTGATCGGATCAATGCCCACAAAGGAAAACCCGCACCTGGGACCGCCTCTTCGGTCGGCAGCTCCGGTAATTCCGGAGGCGGGGGAAATTCCATTTGAGGTCCATCCGAGCCGAAGAGCATAAAAGGCAGACTGATCAAAAATAGCAGGATCGACAGGATCAGCTGTGCGATAAAGAATAGAATGCGTACCAGCATGTCAATAATGTAACCGAGCGTTGAGAGCATACCAAGGCCATAATGTGTGGGGAGCAGGCTGACGGTTGCCACCAGGATCGCCAGAAACAGCAGACTGTATGGTCCCCAATACCTGGCCAGCCCGCGGCTGACGCGTATTCCCTGCAGCCGCCAGCCCGTATGCAGTGAGATGAACTGGGTTTGACTGAGCAAGGCCAGCCCGAACATAAAATAAAGCAGTGTGCTTGCGCCGCCACTGGAAAACGCGTTCAATTCAACACTGACCCGCCCGGTGGTAACTTCAAAGATGTCGCGAATGTTCATGCGTACCAGCCCCGTAAAGAAGATCAGGACTGTACCCATTGTGAAAACAAAACTCATCAACCGGGCCCGCGGCGGAACATAGCGTGCATCCAGGGCCACCACCTCGCGGCGGATTCGGGTCTGGTCCAACCCCATGTCTTCCAATAATTCGGCGGCATAACCCGTCAGGAACCAGATGGGGATCAGGATCACCAGCGTGATCAAATATTCAGGGGAGAGGAAGTACGCCCAAAAATTGCCGCTCATAAGCAGCAGCTCGGCGCGAAACACCTGCAGTCCGTGCGCCAGGCCGATCGAAGTGCGGATCACCAGAAGCATAATGATCCACTGGGCGGCCAGATCGACGAACCATTCGCGGCTGAGGGCTGTAAGCCTTTGGAACCGGGGATATGTGAACAGCCGCTCGAAGGCAATGAAGAATGCCAGAGCTGCAATAACTGCAGAGTTCCAATCCGAGAGGAAGTGATGGATCAGGGTGCTGACGGTGTACGCACCACAAGCCATCATCAGCATGATGAGTGCATGACTGACCAACCTGAACAGGCGCTCGTTATAACGGACTTCTTCGGATACCCCGGTCTGATCCATGGAGGCTTTCATGATCTACTTGCGCCAGATATCCAGGTCGCGCTCGTGCAAAATGGATATAACCGGAATGCCAAAAAAGCGCGCTTTGTGACGGCTCTCCTCGGTCGAGGCGCTGCGCCCCGCCAGGATCAGCACCGCATTCTGGCCGGCGCGTCTGGCTTGATAGAGTTCGTCCATCAGTTCATCGCCGGCTTTGCCGGTGATCACCAGCAGGGTCGTGCCCCATGACAGATGATAATGCTGCTGCCGGATCAGCGCGGCGAACGAACTTTCGCGCGTCATCTCCACGCGTGCCAGGGTTTCGAGCATGCGCATCAGATGCATCTTTCCTTTGCGCGGCGGGAAGTACTGAGGAATGCCATCCGGGATCAGCGGATCGAGGCCGTTGACCTTCAACCCGACGGTTTGGTCTTTTCCGGTCACCCAATTTCCCAGCGAAGCTGCGATGACGATCGCCAATTCGGTTGCGTCGATGCGGTCTTGATAGTGGTAATCCTCCGCATCGAGATTTAGGCAGATGAGGGTCTCGAGTGCGATGGAAGGCTCGAAGAGCCTCACCTGCAGCCGGCCCGTGGAGGCCGTGGACTTCCAATCCACGCGGCGCAGCGAGTCACCGGACACATAGTCCCGTTTGCCGAACACGCGCGTGGGGTCCTCAAAGATCGGTTGCTGATGACGCAAAGTCCCCTGAGGGGAATGGGATGGGATTTTTACTGAAGTGAGGGGAACGATCCTGGGGTAGACGGTTAGATATTCGACGGGCCATTCATGACGCGCCGGCTCATTCAAGCCCAGGATATCCCCACTCGAAACAAACATCGGCCCGATCGGATAATAGCCCCGTTTGCGAGCCTCGATGGAATATTCGAAACTTGATTCTGCGCGTGGACCAAGGGTTGTCACACGCCGGAAAACCTCGGGGCCAACCAGCTCCACCGGTAGTGTGTCGCGCACTTCCACCCATGGCAGAGGCAGCCAGCCGTGATTGCGAAGATGAATGCTGACCAAAACCTGGTCCCCCAAAAAAGCATGATCGTTGAACAGGCGTTTCTGACCGGTCTGGGACAGTGCGCGGCGTGTCCACCAGGTCCCGAGTGCGAATGCCGCGATAAATAGATAGATCAGGGTCAGTGCAAAGTCATCGCGCAGGAACGCGGCGAGGGCGATGACCACGATCAGCAGGGGAATATAAGCACCGACCATGCGTGCCGATTAAACTCTTTCGACGCTGCCGAGATCGAGGGGCGTGTTTTGAAGTACATCGGATAATATGGCGTTCGCAGTACGGCCGCGCAGTTCGGCTTCGGGTTTGATGATCAGACGGTGCGGCAGCGTGACAGGCGCCAGATATTTTATATCGTCGGGGATGACATGATCGCGTCCGCGTACGGCGGCCAGCGCCTGCGCGGCTTTGAAAAGGGCGAGACTGCCGCGGGGACTGATCCCAAGCATCAGGTCCGGATGGGAGCGTGTTCCGGCAGCCAGATCCACGATATATTGCTGCAGGGTTTCATCCACGTGGACGTCCCACACCTTGCGCTGAAGAGTCAACAGATCGCCGCCATCCGCGACTTTCTCGAGCCGTGTGATCGG
>CAYUUJ010000104.1:0-7048 GCA_964447845.1 uncultured Anaerolineaceae bacterium | reverse complement strand
TCCGAAAAATTCGACCACCGGAAATCTACGAGCGTAGCCTGCCGATTTTTTCACTGCCGGGATCCCGGCGGGCAAGTAGCCCGGCAGCCATCTGCTGGTCTTAAGCACGCTTAGCAGAATCGTGTGCAGCACTCCATCATTGTTTCGCCCGGTCCGTCCCCGGATGGAGGGCGGGGCCGGCGGACGTGACGCCCGAAGGCGCCAGCTGTTATGTTAATCGCTTATGCAGCGAGGGGCATAGCAGCGTAGGAAGTGCGATTGGCACTTAAGGTTTTGCGCTGAGTTAACGAGTTCGGCGCCGCTCGGCTCGCATTCCGGGACCAGCCTCTCCCGTCGAAGCCTGTCATCCCCGGGACGCATATTATAGCACTCACGTGATGGCGGGGTGCGCGGGTTAATAAGACTCTAACGCGAATGTCGCGAATTGTCGAATGACGCGAATAAGACCATTAAAAATTCGCGAAATTCGTTTATTCGCGACATTCGCGTTTCCGCTTTATTCTCGTTGGAGTCGTACACGCAAAATTATCTTCAGCGGTTGTAGCGCGTGTAGCTCGCGACGGCGATCGCCACGAGAAATATGCCCGAGACGGATGCGAATCCAAAATAAATAGACCCCTCTTGGGAGGGGGACGATTCAACCCAAGAATCCATACTACAGAGGGATAACAAATACACTGTGATATCCAGGAAGGAAGGCCAGGATGCAA
This sequence comes from uncultured Anaerolineaceae bacterium, assembly GCA_964447845.1. Classification (GTDB taxonomy): domain Bacteria; phylum Chloroflexota; class Anaerolineae; order Anaerolineales; family Villigracilaceae; genus DASXQN01. The sequence goes on along the minus strand of CAYUUJ010000104.1, from coordinate 6,338 downwards.
TATACTTGTCTGGCAAATACTATTTGAATTGCATATAATTACCGTCCGATGAGAACGTTCCAACGCGCAACGCATACGTGGGTATTTATCGTTGCCCTGTCTCTACTGCTGGAAGCCTGCAGTGGAGGAACAACTGTCAGCGCGCCTCCGGCGGTCTTGATCGCCAACCCCACTGAAAGCCCGGCTGCCGTTCCGGTCCGCATCAATACCCGCATTAATTCCTCCATCCGCTTTGAACATTTCACATTGGAGGATGGTTTGTCCCAGAGCACGATCAATACCATCCTGCAGGATCGGCAGGGATTTCTGTGGCTCGGCACGCAGGACGGCCTTAACCGTTATGACGGATACGGCTTCAAAGTCTATTCGCCGGAGCTTGAGAAGCCGGGCAGCATCAGCGACCGCTGGATCACTGCGCTGGTCGAGGGTCAGGACGGATCCATCTGGATCGGTACGCGCCAGGGCGGACTCAATCGCTTCGACCCGCAGCTGGGCCTGTTCACCGTTTTTCAAAATGATCCACTCGACCCCGCCAGCCTGAGCGACGATGACGTGCATGCCTTGTTCGTCGACCGCGAAGGCTCCTTATGGGTCGGCACCGAGAACGGCCTGGACCGCTTTGACCCAGCCGCCGGTGATTTCAAACATTACGAAGCCAGTGTCAGGGACGGATTGAGCAGTCAGAAAGTCACCGAGATCTATGAGGACAGCGACGGTATCTTATGGATCGGTACACACGATGGGGGCTTGAATAGATTCGATCGTGTCACGGGAAAATTCGAGATCTTCAAATACGATGCGGATGACCCATCCAGCCTCAGCCATAATCGCGTAACAGCCATTATCGAAGACGCCGACCGGAACTTATGGGTCGGCACGACCAACGGCTTGAATCTTCTGGACCGTTCGACGAGCACCTTCAAGCGATATGCGCATGACACTGCTCAGGCGGACAGCCTGGGCAACAATCAAGTCATGACCCTGTATGTGGACCGCAATGGAGCTTTATGGGTGGGGACCAACGACGGGTTGGATCTGTATAACCAACGATTCGATCGATTCGTGCATTATCGGAATGAGCCTTCCAATCCAAAAAGCCTGAGCCACAACACCATCTTTTCGATCTATGAAGACCGCAGCGGCGTTTTATGGATCGGCACGTACGGAGGCGGGCTCAATAAATACAACCGCCAGCAGGATCAATTCACGTACTACCGTCACGACCCCGCCAATCCGGACAGCCTGACCAGCAACACGATCTTTGCCATCTATGTGGACCCCGCCGATATCGTCTGGATCGGCACCTTTGGCGGCGGACTCAATCGCTTCAATCCCATTACCGGCGCATTCACAAAATACCAATACAGCCCCGATGATCCAAACAGCATCAGCAGCGACCACGTCTATTCCATCGAGCAGGATCGCTACGGAGGTCTGTGGATAGGGACTTCGCGCGCCCTCGATCATCTCGATCCGGATACCGGGAATTTCACGCATTACCTGCCAGCTGTTTCAAAGCAGGAGATCGGTCTTTCGATGCCGCCGGTCTACACCATCCTCGAGGACAGGTCTGGCGAGTTATGGCTCGGCACGTTGAACGGTTTGGACCAATTCGACCCGGCCAGCGGGATATTCGTGCACTATGCTCCGGACGTGCGTGACCCCGTCAGTCTCAGCGGCGGACAGGTGACGGCCATCGGAGAAGACGCCGGCGGCCATCTCTGGATCGGCACTTTCGAGAACGGGCTTAACCGCTTCGATCCACTGCGTGAAGGTTTCATCCATTACGTCAATCGGCCGGGCGATCCGACCAGCCTCAGTAATAATTCTGTGATCGCCATTTACACGGACCGGCAGGGCACGCTCTGGATCGGCACAGCCGGAGGCGGACTCAATCGCTACGATCCCAAGTCGGATTCGTTCACTTCCTTTACGGAGAAAGACGGCCTGCCGAACAACGTCGTGTACGGGATCGTGGAGGATAACGCCGGGGATCTGTGGCTCAGCACCAATTACGGAGTCTCCCGTTTTGACCCGCGCGCGGGTACGTTCCGAAATTTCACCGCCAGCGACGGTCTGCAGAGCAATGAATTCAACTCCGGCGCGTACGCAGTCAATTCGCGCGGTGAGATCTACCTGGGCGGGATCAACGGCCTGAACGCCTTCGATCCGCTGGAGATCAGCCGGGATACCTTCTTGCCTCCGGTGGCGCTGACCTCCATCACACTGGACGGTCAGCCGCTTGAAACCGAGGAACAGCCGGAAGCCTTGCAGTCGATCACCCTGGAATGGCCGCAAAATTCGTTCGAGTTCGAGTTTGCAGCGCTTTCATTTAATCAGCCTTCCCAAAATCAGTACGCTTATATGTTGGAGAATTTCGACAGCAACTGGAACAACCTGGGTGTCAAACGGAATGGTCGATATACCAATCTCCCCGGCGGCAATTACACCCTCCTATTAAAAGCCAGCAACAGCGACGGCGTCTGGGCCGAGACGCCGCTGCGCATCAGCGTCAGCGTGATACCACCCTTCTGGCAGACTCCCTGGTTTCGAGTCCTGGCGATATTGCTGCTGGCCGCCGCGATTGCAGGCGGCTATCGTCTGCGGCTCAAGAATGTCCAAAACCGAACCCGCGCGCTCGAAGGATTGGTTCAGGACCGCACCAGCGCGTTGGAAAAGCGCACGCGCGAAGTGGAGGCGCTCTACCAGGCTGACGAAAAAATTCTTCGAAATGTCAGTATTAATCAGGTTTTTCAGACGCTGGTGGACGTGGCGGTGGATATCCTCAAAGCCGATCGAGGTATCGTCTTCGCATGGGATGAAGAGGAGACCCGCGTCGTCCCGCGCGTCAGCCATGGGTTCCGCGCTGAAACTCTGACTGTGATGAAATTTGCCAGGGGCGAAGGCATGGTGGGCAAGGTCCTCGCAACCGGACAGCCCGTCATCATCCCTGACCTGCAGCCTGAAGAGATGCGCCCGGAGATCCGCGCCGCCATGCTGGCGGAGGGCATCCATTCATTTGTCCATCTTCCGATCCAGATCGATGAACGTGTGATCGGTGTTTTCAGCCTTGGGTTTACCCGCCCGGGGGCCATTAACGACGACATCCTGCGATTGTTCACGGCCCTGGTTCAGCGCGCCTCGCTTTCGATCGCCAACATGCTGCTCTTTGAACAGACCAAGGACCTGGCCGTGATGGAAGAGCGGAACCGGTTGGCGCGTGACCTGCACGACAGCGCCAAACAAAAAGCGTTCGCTGCATTGGCCCAGCTCGGCACCGCCAACGGCATGCTGAAAAACAATTCCTCGGAAGTTAAACCGCACTTAAGCGAGGCGGAAAATCTGGTCTATGAAGTCATCCAGGAACTTACTTTCTTGATCCAGGAGATCTACCCGATCGCCTTGCGGGAAAAGGGTCTGCCCGTCACCTTGCGGGAGTACATCTTTGAATGGGAAAGCCGCAACGAGATCGCCGTTAACCTCACCATCCGCGATGACTGTCCGCTGCAACTGGAGACAGAACAGGCGATTTATCGTATCATTCAGGAATCGCTGGCAAACATTGCCCGCCACAGTCAAGCTTCCCGCGTCGAAATTTCGCTGGTCTATCACCCGGATTGCGTGAAAGTGATCGTGGCTGATAACGGCCGCGGCTTCGACGTCAACCAGAAAGTGCGCGGCATGGGCCTGCGCTCCATTCGCGATCGGGTCGGCACCATCCGCGGCAGCCTGGAGATCCAGAGTGAACCCGGCCAGGGAACACGCGTATTGATCCAATTACCGGTCAAGAACGAGAACAAGAGGAAAAACCTATGACAAACCTGATCAGCATATTGATCGTGGACGATCACGAAGTGGTCCGTAACGGGTTGCGGGCTTATATCAACACGCTGCCCGAATTTCATGTCATCGGTGAAGCGGTCTCCGGGGAGGAGGCACTGACCATGGTCTCGGAATATATCCCGGATATCGTCCTGTTGGATCTGATCCTGCCCGGCATGGATGGCGTGGAGACCACCCGCCACGTCAAACAGATCAGTCCTCGAACCCAGGTAGTGGTGTTGACCTCCTACTATGAGGATGCTCATATCTTCCCTGCCCTCAAGGCAGGCGCGATCTCCTACATATTAAAGGATATGAAGATGGATAAACTGGCCGAGGTGCTGCGGCGCGCCGTTCAGGGCGAGGTCACCCTGCATCCGCGGGTGGCGGCGCGCGTGCTTCAGAACATTCGCAGCGAGAACAGCGAGGAACATGCGCTGTTCACAGAGCTGACCGACCGCGAATTGGACGTTTTGAAACTGATCGCCAATGGCCTCACCAACAGCCAGATCGCCGATAAGCTGGTCATCAGCGAAAACACCGTCAAAGGCCACGTCAGCAACATTCTGAGCAAATTACATCTGGCAGACCGCACACAAGTGGCGGTGTATGCCTGGCAGCGAGGCATCGTACAGCGCGAACATCTCACGGGTTAACAAACCTCCTCAAAACCGGAAATTATTGCCGAATCGGGGGTTAGAAGGGTGAAATCTTGCCCGAACAGCCGCTTTGTGCTAGACTTCGCTCAGTTAGCGGAAAAAATGGCGGAAAAAATCCTGATCATTGACGATGACGTTGATACGCTGCGCCTGGTGGGTCTCATGTTACAGCGCCAGGGGTATCAAATCAGCGCGGCCACCAATGGGGAACAAGGCCTCAGCAAAGCTTTCGAAGAAAAACCCGATCTGATCCTGCTGGATGTCATGATGCCCGACCTGGACGGGTATGAGGTCACGCGCCGTCTGCGTAAAAACCCCGTAACTGCCACGACTCCCATCCTGATGTTCACTGCGAAAACGCAGCTGGACGATAAGGTCACCGGCTTCGAGGTCGGTGCGAACGATTACCTTACCAAACCCACCCATCCATCTGAATTGCAAACCCACGTGAAAGCGCTGCTCGCCCGCTCGCCGGTCAAAGCTTCGCTCGAGGACACAGTCGAAACAGCGGCTCAGTTGCAAGACGGCTATGTGATCGGTGTCCTGGCCGCCCGCGGCGGGCTGGGCGTCACCGCGGTTGCGTCGAATCTGGCGGCCGGCCTTTTCACTCGCACCCAGGCGGATGTGCTCCTGGTGGAGCTGACCCCCGGTCAGGGCACACTCGGCCTCGACCTGGGTGCCGCAGCTCAACAGAGCCTGAACGAAATGCTTTCAGGCACAACCACAGAGATCACACGTGAAAAAGTGGAAGCTTCGCTGATCCCGCATATCACCGGACTGAAACTACTGCTGGCCTCCGAAAATCCGCGCGACGTGCACCTGACAAGCCAGGTGGGCAACTATGAGACGCTCGTCGCCCGCCTCCAGACTCAAGGCCGCTTCATTGTTCTGGACCTGGGGGCTGGTCTGCCGCCCTTTGTGCAAAAACTGCTCCCGCTCTGCAACGAAGTCGTCGTGGTCATTGAAGGTGTCCCAAATACCATCCAGCACAGCAAAATGCTGATCAATGAGATCGCTGCGTTGGGGATCGACCGCAAGATGGTCTTGGCTATCTTGAATAACCGCATCCGGACCGAAGCTCAGATGGCCTATGCGGATGTGCAAGACAAGCTCGGTCATTCCATCGCCACCACGCTTACACCCGCGCCGGAATTGTTCATCCAAGCGGTTCGCATGCAGTCGCTGGCGCTCTTAACCCAGCCGACCAACGTTACAGCCCAACAGTTTCTCAAAATAGCAGATCTGATCCTCGAACACGAAAAGTCAAGATGACCCCCCTCTCCAGCCAGACTTTGACGGCCATCGATTTCGCGGCCGAGCTGCTCCGCGAATCCAGACGCGTCGTAGTGCTGACCGGAGCAGGCCTATCCACCGACTCGGGCATCCCCGATTTCAGGTCCGCGGGAACCGGCCTGTGGTCCCGCGACGAACCGCTCGAAGTCGCGTCCTTGATGACATTCCGGATTGCGCCCGAAAAGTTCTTTCACTGGTTTCGCCCGCTGGCTGGTCAGATCTTTAACGCCCAGCCGAACGCAGCTCATCATGCCCTGGCAAAGCTGGAGGAGACCGGACATCTGAACGCCATCATCACCCAAAATATTGACGGGTTGCACCAAAAAGCCGGGTCGCGCCGCGTGATCGAAACGCACGGCACACTGCGCACGCTCTCATGCACCCAGTGTTATCAGCAAGTCGAATCAACCCTTTACCTTCGTGAATATCTGGAAGCCGGCCGGATCCCGCTCTGCCCTGAATGTAACGCGGTGCTTAAACCGGACGTGATCCTGTTCGGCGAGCAATTACCGCAAAGAGCCTGGCTTGAGGCTCAGCGCCTCGCATGCGAGTGCGACTTGATGC
>CAYUUJ010000103.1:0-7076 GCA_964447845.1 uncultured Anaerolineaceae bacterium | reverse complement strand
CGTGGATACAAATTGTCCGAGGTTTGTCTTGATCTGCGAGACCAGGCCGTAAATGGTTTGCATGAGTTTTTTCGTCAACAGGCGGGCAGAGACAGGCGTGCCCTGTGGAACTGACTCAGCCGGCCACCATGGCTCGCCAAACTTCAAATAACAACTGCCTGAGACCTGCCAGTGCCAGGCATTGGTCTGCGCATCCTGAACTTTGCGTATATCTTTCAAGTTTGAAGTATCGACGTGGATGCCCAGCGGGATGATCGGCGCGCCGGTCTCCAGCGACATGCGAATCGCACCGCTGCGGCCTGGATAGTTTTTGTGATCGGGATTGAGTCTGCCTTCCGGATAGATCACAATTGTCTTCGCGCGCTTGAGCAGGCTGCAAGCAGACGCGAATGCCGCCCGCCCATCCCCACGATCGACTTCGATCTGTCCCGCCTGCTTGAGCGCCCAGCCCACGATCGGATTGGAGAAGATGCTCTTCTGCATCAGGAAATGCAGGTCTTCAGTCAGTAGGAACGGCAGATAAAATGAATCGGTGGCATTTGGATGGTTGGGCGCGATGATCTTTGGCCCGGCGGGCAGGGGATACGCACCACTCACCACACACTGCAACGAATGGAAGCGGATATACCCTCTGAGGATCTGGCGCAGGAATTCATACGAGAGATTCATGGTGTCCTACTTTCCGGTCAGGTTGCATGAGCAGGGTGTCTGACATGGCAGTTGCGTGGGCAGCTTTGCGCTTTGTGTGATTGCGGCTGAAGGACCTGTTGTAAACACCCCAGCCTATAAACAAAACCACCAGACCGCCTGCCAATAGAAGCCAAAACTCAAGCGGCGGTCGAAACCCGAAGGCGCCGATCAAAGTAATCGCAACTGCACACAAAAGCCTGCCAGCTACATTGGCGACGAAAAAACCTTTCGGTGAAACTTTGCCCAATCCGGCGATATAGCACATCAAATCACTGGGAAAGATGGGCAACACAAAGGTGAAGAAGTAAAACAACGGGCCGCGGTTTCCAGCATATTTGTCCCAGCGTTGGATCACGGCCGGCGGAGCTAATTTGTAGATCAAGGGTCTGCCGGATCTGCGTGCCAGCGAGAAGGCGATCTGGCTTCCGAGGATCGTGCTTGAAGCGACCACTGCGATGGTCAAGGGTGCGCCATAGATATATCCACTGGCCATCACCAGGGCATGGCCGGGGATCATGGCCACGAACACCTGGGCCAGCAGGAGCAGGAAGAGCACCAGCAAGCCCAATACACCAAATCCCTGCAAGTAATCCCCGATGGCTTTTGGGTCCCCGATCATTTTCAGGAGATCGGCAATTGGTATGTGCAGCCGCCACACGGCCAGCAGGACTGGAGCGATCAGCAAAATACGCAGATTCTTAAGATTGGTGATTAAGGGAAAATTTTTCATCAGATTGTCCTTTTATTTACAGAAGTGATCTCTATAACCAGGGAGCAGCCACATTGCAGGCATAGGAGAGCGCTTTTGCCGGCAATGACCGTCCGGTATGAGATGCGGGAGTCTGAGCGACGCTCAGGGCCAGATCAGCTTCGAATACGCGCTGCAGTTGCATGGCCAATCCCTCATCCCGGAATTGCAGGCAGGATTCGAAGTTGCCATGCATCGAATGGGGGTCCAGGTTGGCCGAGCCGAATAAAACGTCGGCGCGATTGTTCCAGGCGACCTTGGCATGCATAAAGCGCGGGGTATAGCGGTGGACGCGGCCACCCGCTGAGACCAGACGATGGATGTGGATGTGGTTGGCGAAATCGATCGGGCGGACCCGGGTCTTATTCGAGAGCAGGACGTTGACTTGCACGCCTTGCCTGGCTTTTTCACACAAAGCATTCAGGATCTCAGTGTCCGGGAGGAAATACCAGGTGCGGATGAACACGCTGCGATCGGCATCCTGGATCAGTTTCAGCAAGGCGCTGCGGATGTCGTGATGTCGCGAGGGGACGGTCAACCAGGTTCGGTCCGCGCCCGCCCATAGGTCGGTGGGATCGAGACGCGGTCCTGTTCGGTTTTGGAACGCAAACCCGCGCAGGTAGTCGTACAGGTCATGGAAGGCATTGCCGAGCATGCCATCCACGCGCAGGTTGGAGTCGCTCCAGGTGGTGTAATAGTCCCCGATGTTGGAGCCGCCCAGATATGCAGTTTCGCCGTCGATGGCCACGATCTTGCAATGCATGCGGTTGAGGGGTGTGAGGCCGGCCGCCGAGGGATGGAAAATGTCCACCTGAATCCCGGCTGCGCGCAGATCGTTGAACAGGTCCAGGTTTTGGAGGATGTGGCTCGGCTCGTCCGTCAATTCGCCGATGCCATCCACCAGCAAGCGCACCTGGACATTTGCCGCGGCTCGCTCTGCGAGAATGCGTGCGATCCTTCTGGCCCAGCGGCCGTTGTCGAAGGACAGGAAGGTCATCGAGACCTTCTCCCGGGCAGATTCGAGGCTTGTGCACAGGTCCGTGTAGTACTCTTCAACTTCCGTGAACAGGGTGTGTCGGTTGGTCATGCTGCCTTCCTTTCGGGTTGGTAGCCGCAGTGTTGCATTTGCGAACTGCCAAAACGAGAGAAAAAGCCGCCAAAAACCGCCGATTTACTTCTTCATCCCCTAATGCCAACCATCCCTAAGATCATCCGCAGTACCCTGTAAAACAAAAATCCCTGCGCAATTGCGCAGGGATTTGGGACAGCCATCCAGTCTAAGATCAGGGGGTCGTACCGAGCTCCAACAAAGCCCGCGCCACCGAACGAATGGCGGCCCGGCGGGTGCGGTTGAATGTCCCTTCTGAAATATATAACCGCATCATGATCTCATTATTTGGCTTATTTTTCAAATACGCCTCCTGCAAGATGAGATAGGGAATCCATTGTCGGGGAACGGTCTCGCCCGGCAATTCCCCCGGCGGACGGAGTTTTTCGAGCGCCTCCAGGATGGTCTGATAAACGTATTTCCCTCGATCCAGGTGGGTGACCGCATCCCCGGCGCTCAGCGCCCGGACCTGTTTTAGTTCAGCCAGCGGGCAATCAGAGAGGTAGGCATAATCATATAGATTCCGCAGGGCATCTTCCACTGCCTTGGTGGGAAGATCGGATTGCAGATCCAACGCTGCTGGAAGCGCGTACGTCAATTGCGCCAGTTGAGCCAGGTGCTTGCTTTCTCTCTTGGATTCGCGCACCACGTCCGCGATGCGATCGCCGGCATCCAGGAGCCGCTCCAGGTCCGAACCGGCATAAGAAATGGCATTCTCGGGACGGCCCAGGATCAACACGCCATGCTGCTGCTCAGCGGAGTAGAGCGGAATCAACAACGCGGCTTCTTCCAGCGGCGGTTTGTAATTTCCCGCCGGGAGGCGGATCATATCATCGGAAACGACCGCGTCCAGCTGCAGCTCCGGTATGGGATGCCTCCAGCGAAAAGAGGCCATGTGAAAGATCTGTTCGTCCTTGAACAAAAAGATAAGCCCGTAGGAGGCATGTACCATCCTGCACAGCGTATCCAACGCGCCGGAGAGAGTCTCCTCCAATGCCTCAGCCTCATAGGCATGCAGAGCCAGGTTTTGCAGACTGGCCCGCAACTCACGCGTCTCGCGGCTGTAGAAGAAAAAGTCAAATACCCGGCGGCCGATATCAACCAACGAATGTGTCAGGATCGCTAGGATCACCACGTTGGCGAGGGAGGCCACCGGCACGGAATAAATTTCAACCGCACTCCAGACCACGAACAGGTACAACCCGGCGGTCAACAAGACCACAAGGCCGTTATACAGAAAATCGCGGCCGATCACCCGGCCTTCAATCAACGCGCTGTAACGCGTCACGCCATAACCGATCAGGAACACCGCGCAGACAAGCAGAAGCGAAAGGGTCACGCGCGGCAGGAGATAATTGAGCTTGTAGGATACGAAAGCGATCGGGCCGGCCAAACCTGCGATCAGCGTGGCGGCCAGCATCAAATTAAGCTGTTTTTTCTGGACGAGAGACGGGGCGGCGCGCACCGAGCGGATGAGATTGACAATGCTTAAAAATGTAAATACGAACAAAGCCGTCATATACAGTGGATATAAGGGTCCCGGCACCAGGGTTGTGAGATATAACAGATCCCCATTCACGGTGGTGAAGACGAGAACCGTGTAGCGCTGACCGATGACGGCTGCGAGCGCGACGGCGTATCCAAGCAAAACGCGCGCCCAGCGCCAGCGGTTCATCCTGCCTGCGCGAATGAGCACGGTCACGTGATGCCAGATCATGACCGCCGGCGTGATCTGCCAGCCTTGCAGCCATTTACCCCACTCGTCGCCTCTGGGTCCTGCCGGCCAAAACCACAACAGAGGCCGCATCCACAAAGGCACTAAGGCAGGTGACGGCGGAGGGTTAAGTGCCAGGACGACGTTCAGGAAAAAACCAGCCACCGACCACAACACCAGCCCGGCCAGCCAGGCGATCGTACTTCTCGGGCTGCGCGTGACAATGTAAATCCCAAGCCAGATGGCGACAGCCAGACCCACGAAATTAACCACCACTGTGAATGTGAGAAGCATCTGGTCTGTCCCTCGTATGTTATCCGTACCGAAGCAATATAGTTTATTACCGAATAAAGCTGCCCCGCATTTCAGGATGCGGGGCGGTGATTAATAAAAAACCTGCGCTTTAAATGTGGATCGGACTTCCCTCGGCCCCATGCGCGGCTTCCATCAGTACTTCTGAAAGCGATGGATGTGCATGCACATTGCGCGCGATCTCGTGCGGGGTCAACTCCATCAACTGGGCCAGCGTCAGCTCGGGCAGCAATTCGGTCACTTCAGGGCCGATCATGTGCGCGCCCAGGATCTCGCCATATTTTTCATCCACCACGATCTTTACCCAGCCGGCATAATCGCCGAGTCCCAGCGCCTTGCCGTTGGCCTGAAAGGGGAAGCGCCCGACCTTGATGGTATGACCGCGTTCCTTGGCTTGCGCCTCGGTCAGGCCGAACGAGGCGATCTGCGGCTGACAATACGTGGCGCGCGGCATCATTTCATAATTCAACGTGATCGACTCCGCGCCGGCGATGTTCTCGGCGGCCACAATGCCCATTGCCGAACCGACGTGCGCCAGCATTAACTTTCCGGTCACATCGCCGATGGCATAAATATTCGGCACGCTGGTCTGCATCTTCTCATTGATCTCGACCAGACCGCGCTCGTTGATCTTGACACCGGCTTCCTCCAGGCCCAGCCCTTTGGAATTGGGACGGAATCCGATCGCCACCAGGGCTTGATCCGCTTCGAGGGTCGTTTCCTTCCCCTCCGCGCTGACCTTGACCTTCGCGCCCGCCTTGGCGGCTTCCACCGACTCGACCTTGTTCCCGACCAGACACTTAATGCCGCGTTTCTCGAACTCTTTCTTCAACTCTTTTGACACTTCTTCATCCTCGAGCGGCACGAGACGCGGCAGCATCTCGACGATCGTCACATCCACACCGTAAGAGCTCCAGATGGTGGCGAACTCCACGCCGATCGCGCCGGAACCGATCACAACCACAGACATCGGAAGTTTCTCCTGCAGGATGGCTTCGTAATAAGTGATGACCTTTTCTCCGTCCACTTTCCAGGCGCCGGGGACGGTCGCGCTGGCGCCCGTGGCAAGAATTATGTTTTTAGCCTTCAGCTCGGTCACTTTTTTGTCCGAGCCGGTGACGCTCAGCGTATCTTTGGATTTAAACTTCGCCTCACCCATATGGACCGTGATATTGTTTTTCTTCATCAGGAAGCCGACGCCTTTCGTCAGGCGGTCCGAGTTCTGGCGCGAGCGTTTGACAGCCATGCCATAATCCAATTTGAGATTATCGAACGAAAAGCCGAATTCCTTGCCGCGTTCACGCAGGATATGAGCGATCTCGGCATTCCTGAGCAATGATTTCGATGGGATACAACCCACATTTAAGCATACGCCCCCGAGCCACTGCTTGTCCACGATGGCGACCTTTTGCTTCAATTGCGCGGCACGAATAGCCGCTACATATCCAGCGGGCCCTGCACCGACGACGACCACATCATAATTTTCAGCCATGAGAAACTCCAGAGAGAAGAGAGTAGAGAGTTGAGAGTTGTCTTGCGCCCCCAATTGTAAACCCTCCCCGTATCAGGGGGAGGGTGATGTCAGACTAGATTTTTCTTCAAAAAATCAAAAGTACGTACCCAGGCCAGAGCCGCGGCCCCGGGGTCGTATTCGGGCCGGTCCTCTTCCACGAACCAATGACCAACCTTCGGATAGACGTAAAGCGTAACGTCCACGCCTGCGGCTTTCATGTCCGCTTCCATAGCCCGTACATCTTCGATAGGCTCCCAATCATCCGCGTCGCTGAAATGTCCCAGAAATTTGGCTGCCACCTGGCTGTAGTCCGCTCCGCCGGTGCCGTAGAAGAGCACAGCGGCGGCGACGTCGGGATTGTCGGCCGCTACATCTATTGAGAAGTTAGCGCCCATCGAAAACCCCATCACTCCGATCGGTGTCCCTTTGTTTTGCAAGCTCAAATATTCCTTGGCGGCTTTGACGGTATTAGTCATCAACTCGTTGTTTCGCTTTTCCAGCAGCGCCTTGGCTTCATCAATGGTCTGTGCGACCCGGCCCTGGTATAGATCGGGCGCAAGGACTGTGAATCCTTGTTCAGCCAGGCGGTCACTGACCTGTTTAAAAAATGGTTTCAGTCCCCACCAGGCGTGCAGGAGCAGCACACCGGGTCCGCCGTTCTCGGGTGTTGCGAGATACGCATTGGCAGTTTGATCGTTGACTTTTAATTTGACTTCCGATGTTTTGATTGTCATGGCATTCTCCCTTCGCCGGATTATAACAGAAAATTTGTTCTAATAATGATCGGACTCAAAAAAGGAGGATTGCTCCGCCCGCGGATTTAGATCCAACGACGGACGCTCGTCTTGTATCTGGCGTACAGCTCCCCGAATTTTTTCTCCAAATAAGACTCTTCGTATTTAATAATCAGCTCGTTGAAAAAATAGATCATGGCAGGGCTGATGATCAGTCCCCAATAATTCCCGAGCGCCAACGGCAGGCCAATCTCCGT
>CAYUUJ010000102.1:0-7095 GCA_964447845.1 uncultured Anaerolineaceae bacterium | reverse complement strand
GTAAGACCAATCTTGAAAAAAGGAGGCGCACGCCGATGATAATGATCACAATGCTCAATGCTTATCTTCGCACCGATGCTGGTAAAGTTTTTGATTCGCGAAGTGCGCCTGCTGCTCGTTAGCTTACACGAAGTGTGTTAACGGCCGCGGTGCACCCGAGCCCGCGGCCGTTTTTATTTTCCTGGCCTCTGCAACACGAGAGGCTGCAAGAGAAGGAAGGCGGCCATGGGCGAGACCCGTGGCCGTTTTTTTTGTTCATGATGTAGTAGCGACTTCACTCGCTCATTGGACGGCTAAAGCCGTCACTACGGGAGCAATTCTGGAGGCAGCATGTTAGACATACAGACCCAACTCTTCGAAGCTCAGGATATCCGCTTCGGTCCGATCGACCACGAAGCCCATCCGGAGATCGAATCCAAATGGACGCATGACGCCGAGTACATGCGCCTGATGGAAATTAAACCTGTCCGTCCGCTCTCGCCGTTCCTGGTGAAGAAACAGTACGAGTCCATTGAAAAGAACATGGAAGACGACAAGAATATGTTTTATTTCACCATCCGCATCCGTGAAGGCGACCGCCTGATCGGCAAAGCGGTGGTCGAGTGGATCGAATGGACCAACGGCAACGGCTGGTTGAGACTCGGCCTCGGCGCGGCTGAAGACCGCCGCAAGGGTTACGGCTCGCAGGCGCTGCATTTGTTACTACGCTTTGCGTTCGCCGAGTTGAACCTGTTCCGCGTCACCGCCATGGTGCCGGAATATAACGAAGGCGCTGTGCGGTTGTTTCAGAAATTCGGTTTTGCCGAGGAGATCCGCCGGCGCAAGGCATTGAACCGCGACGGCGAACTCTGGGACCTGATGGCTTTCGGTTTGCTGCGCTCCGAATGGGAGAGCCGGGCTGCGAAAGCGTAGGAGGATGAGATGCGCGACTTATTTCGCGGTGAGCTTGTCCGCCTGACCAATGAAGATCCGGAGACCCGCGCCAGGTTCGAAACACAATGGCAGCGGGACACCGAGTTCCACCGTTTGGCCGATAGCGAACCGTCGCAGCTACGGTCGGAGAAGAAAATCAAGGAGTGGATCGAGAAGAGATCGCAGAGCGAGGACCGCTTTGATTTCTCGATCCGCTCCCTGGCCGACGACCAGTTCATCGGGTATATCGGTTTGAACCCAAAATGGATCGAGGGAGATGCCCTGGTGGGGATCGCCATCGGCCATCGCGATTCCTGGGGCAAGGGCTATGGCACAGACGCCATGCGCCTGATTCTGCGCTATGCGTTTACCGAGCTGAACTTGCGGCGCGTTACATTGGCTCTGCATGCTTATAACACCCGCGCACAGCGGTCTTATGAAAAGGCAGGCTTCCGCTTTGAAGGCTTGATGCGCCTGGACCAACTCAAGGAAGGCAAACGCTCCGACACTGTTTTCATGGGCATCCTGCGCGAGGAATGGCTGGCCCTGCAGGCGGCGCAATGAAAAGTATTTTACAAGGCCAGTCCGTGCGCCTCTCGGCGATCGAGCCGGGTGAATTGGGCAAAGCCGGCTCGAACTGGAGCCGCGATTCTGAGACTCTGCGGTTGTTGGAATCGAGCGCGGCCTGGCTGCCGTCGGTGAAAGCCGTCAAAGACTCGCTCGAAAAGGATCTGGAAAAGCAGGATCCAACAATGTTCTGGTTCAGCATCCGCCGGCTTGAGGACGATCTCCTGTTAGGTGACATGGTCCTGGACGTGCTGCATTGGAATACCAGCGACGCATTTGTGGGTATCGTGATCGGAGAGCGCGACCTGTGGGGCAAAGGCCTGGGGACGGAGGCCATGAAACTATTGCTTGAATTTGCATTCACCGAGGTCAACCTGCGCCGCGTCACGCTGACCGTTTTCGAATACAACCCGCGCGCCATTCGATCCTATGAGAAGTCCGGCTTTCAGCATGAAGGACGTATGCGCCAGGTTTTATCGCGCGAGGGGAAGCGCTGGGACGTGCTCTACATGGGCATCCTGCGCGAAGAATGGATTGAGAAATACAAGAGTAAAACTTAACCACAAAGACACAAAGGCACGAAGACACAAAAAGGTTTGTGACTTTGTGTCTTGGTGACTTAGTGGTAAGAATTCTTTTGGAATAATAAGGACAGGACATGATGAACACACAACTTGACACAACCAGTACGATTCTTTCCCCGGATCTGAACCTGCGGCCCGCTCAATGGGCCGATGCGCAGGCTGTGACCAAACTCATCCTGGATGTATGCACCGCGGACGGCGATCCGACCGTGGCCACCACGCGCGAGGAGCTCCTGCGCTTCTGGAAAAGCGACGATTTCAACCTTGAGACCGATGCCTGGGTGGTGGAAACCGCGCAGGGACAGGTGGTGGGCTATGAAGAATTCTATAACCGCTTTGCCCACGCTTCGCTGAACGGCGATGGATATGTCCACCCCGAATACATGGGGAAGGGGATCGGCACCGCGCTGTTGCGCACTTTGGAAACCCGCGCGCGTGAAGAGACCAAGCGCGCCGAAGCGGACTTACGCGTATTTCTCCGCAATGGCATGGCCGCCAGGGATACCGTCGGACGTGAAATGCATGAGCATGAAGGTTACAAAACGATCCGCTATTCCTGGCGCATGGAGATCACCCTGACCGAAGCGCCGTCCAGCGCGCCCTGGCCGGCAGGCCTCGAGCTCCGGCCGTTTACATTGGAGCAAAACCGCCAGGTCTTCGAAGCGCATGAGGAGGCTTTCCGCGATCATTGGGGCCATACACCGGGCACGTTTGAGCGTTGGCAGCACCACATGACCCGCCGGGAAGACTTTGACCCGTCCCTGTGGTTCATCGCCTGGGACACGTCGTCCGGTTCCGGCTCAGGCGGCGGCCAGATCGCCGGCTATGCGCTCTGCCGCCTCCGGATGGGCATCGGCTGGGTGGGTACCCTGGGCGTCCGCCGGGCCTGGCGCAAGCAAGGGCTGGGTTTGGCTCTGCTTTATCACTCCTTTGGGGAGTTTTACGGGCGCGAAAAGCCCGTCATCGGCCTGGGCGTGGACGCCGCCAACCCGACCGGGGCCACGCGTCTATACCAAAAAGCAGGCATGCATGTGGCGAACGAATACGTCATTTACGAGAAGGAATTTCGTCCCGGACGGGAAATCGCCCAAGAAGAATAGTATACTTAAGAGAAATGGCTGGTCGTGAAGGACCGCACGAGCGATCCTAAGCCAGCAATAAAAGGAGGCCCTATGATGAACCTGCGCTGTTCCTATTGCCAGACCCTGTACACGGTTGGCCGCGATGAAATGCTCACTGCCCTCCAAAAGATGGAAGACGAGCATCTGACCCACTATGACACTTATTGCCCGCGCTGTCGACGTGCCAATCCTGTTCCGCGCGAGCGGATGGAGTGGGCATTCCCCAACTGGCGACAGGCTCTCGAGGAAAAGAAGGCAGATCCTGCTGCCATGTCCGCCGGCCGGCCCGCCGCGCCAGCCCCAATGGGTTCGACCCCTGCATCATCCTCGTCCACGAGCTCGCCGTCCAGCATGCCCTCCAGACCCGCTGCCTCGTCCATGGCCTCGGCCTCCAGCCCGGCCGCCAAACCAGCGGCGAAGAAGGCTGCAAAGAAGGCGGCCAAGAAGGCCAAGCCCGCCAAGAAAGCCGGCAAGAAAGCGGCCAAACGACCGGCGAAAAAACCGGTCAAGAAGACCAAGGGCTCCGCAAAGAAGTCCAAGCCCGCCAAGAAGGCTGCCAAGAAAGCCAAAAAGGGCAAGAAGAAATCCAGGAAATAGTACGCCTGTAAAGAAGGCATCCGCTCTGTTGCAAATGTGAACGAAAGACATTTGCAACAGAGCTAAAGACGATAACTTTTCAAACTTAAACTATTATCCGGTCGGCAGCCTCAACGGGCTGTCTGCAGATCGGATTACCCAAGAAGAGAAGAATTCATGAAGATCACCTGCTGGAACTGCAACGCGACATACCCATTAAAAAATGCCGCCGTGGACGCCGCATTGGCCGCCATGGATCAGGCAAAAATAGGTTTTCACGATGTGCACTGCCCGAAATGCGGAAAGGTGAACCGGACCGTACGCGCAGACTTTCAGAAGACCGAGAAGCCCAAAGTGCGCGCGGGCGTGACCCAAAAAGCCAAGCGAAAAGAAAAAGAGACCCGTCAGAAGAAGAAGAGCTACAAGGGCAAATAGTTCATGCCCTTTCAAGCTGTCTTTTTCGATCTCGGTGGCGTGATCGTGCGCACCGAGTACCAGGCCCCGCGCCAGCATCTGGCCGAACAGCTGGGTATGGAATATGAGGACCTGACGCGCGCCGTCTTCGATAGCGAGACGGCGCGCAAAGCCTCGATCGGGACGATCTCCGAGGACGAGCATTGGGCGGCGGTGGGACGCAAACTCGGCCGCGCGCCTTCGGATGTAGACCTGCTGCGTACCGAGTTTTTCGGGGGCGATATCGTGGACCTGGCCCTGGTGGATTTCATCCGCTCCTTGCGGCCGCGCTTCAAGACCGGCCTGATCTCGAATGCCTGGGACGGGCTGCGTCCTTATATCCTCGGGCAGAAGTTCGACGACGCCTTTGATTTCATGCTCATCTCCGCGGAGGTGGGTATGGTCAAGCCCGAGGCGGGGATCTTTCAACTTGCGCTGGACCAGGCTCAGGTCAGCGCGAACGAAGCGGTCTTCGTGGATGACATGCCCGAAAACGTCGAAAGCGCGCGCGCGGTCGGCATGTCGGGCATCCTTTTCCAGGACCGCGAAAGCACCCTCGGTCAATTGAATAGCCTGCTCAAAAAATAAAAGTGTCAACTGTCAAGTGTCAGGGTTCCGAAATCACATGACACTTGACACTTGACACTCTCTCCTAACACCCCATGGACTCCTCGAATACCCCACAACCTATCCCGCGCGATCTCGGTGATGGGTTAAGTCTTCGCCGCTCCTCTCCCGCCGACGCAGATGCGCTGGCGGATTTTTGCAGCCGCGTGCACAGCGAGCATGGCATGGACCAACCCGACCATCGCATCGCAGCCTGGACCCGCGACCTGCTCACCAAACCCCATCCGACGTTTCACGCCGACGATTTTACGGTCGTCGAAGAATCCGCCACCGGCCGCATCGTCTCGACCATGAACTTGATCTCGCAGACCTGGGCTTATGAAGGGATTCCCTTCGGCGTAGGGCGCCCCGAGCTGGTGGGCACTCTGCCCGAATTTCGCAAACGCGGACTGGTGCGCGTTCAGTTCGACGAAGTCCATCGCTGGAGCGCGGAACGCGGTGAGCTGGTGCAAGCCATCACCGGCATCCCATTCTATTATCGTCAGTTCGGCTACGATATGGCGCTCGACCTGGCCGGCCGGCGCTTCGGATACGAAGCCCACGTGCCCAAGCTCAAGGAAGACGAACTGGAGCCCTATCGCATCCGGCCGGCTGCCGAGGCGGACTTGCAATTCATCTCCGCGCTGTATGACGAGGCGCAGAAACGTTACGCGCTGTCATGCGTCCGGACTCTCGAGATCTGGCAGTATGAATTAAACCGCCAGAGCGAGGCCAGCGATGAGTATTACGGGATCCACGTGATCGAAGATGTCTCCGGGGGATTGGTCGGCTATCTTCAACATCAGAATTATCTGAGCTCGAATGCCCTGACCGCTCTCAGCTACGAGATCATACCGGCCGCCTCCTGGCTGGCAGTCACAGCCGGTGTGGTTCGCTATCTATGGAAGACCGGCCAGGCTTTCGCGGCGCGCGACAAGCGCGAGTTCAACTCGTTCGGGTTCATGCTGGGCGCAGAGCATCCCGCCTATCAGGCGCTGGGTGAACGACTGCCGACCGTTCGCGATCCGTACGCGTGGTACATGCGCGTGCCGGACGTGCCCGGTTTCCTGAACCATATTAAACCGGCGTTGGAAAAACGGCTGGCGGCCTCGGTCGCCGCGCATATCAGTCGCGAACTGAAGCTCAACTTCTATCGCAACGGGGTCAGGCTGATGATCGAAGATGGACGGATCAATATCATCGAAGCGTGGGCGCCGGCCATGCTTCCGGACGAAGGCGATGCGTCTTTCCCCGGCCTTACTTTTCTGGAAGCGCTCTTCGGCTACCGCTCGTGTAAAGAACTGAAGGATTTCTTAGCAGATTGCTTTTGGGAGGAAGAAGAGACCGGGATTCTGCTGGATGCACTGTTTCCGAAAAAAGTGTCGGACCTGTTCCCGATCGCATAGTTGAGAGAATACAGAGTAGAAGAGGAGAGAGTAGTCTGGATATGACTGTTCTCTTCTCTCTTCTCTCTAATCATCTTTCCCCATGAAAAAACTGCCTGCCACCAGCGTCTACTTGTTCATCGAAATCGCGGCGTCGATCCTGTTCGGGATGATGTTCGTGGTCACATCCTTTTAGCAGGTCACGGTGGCCGGGCTCACGCCTTTGCAACTGGTGCTGGTTGGCACCACACTGGAGGCCTCGGTCTTTCTGTTCGAGGTGCCAACCGGGGTGGTGGCAGACGTCTATTCACGCAGGCTTTCGATCATCATCGGCTACATCCTGATGGGGCTGGGCTTTCTGATCGAAGGTTTCTTTCCGGCCTTCCTGCCGATCCTGGTGGCTCAAGCCTTATGGGGGCTTGGCTATACTTTCACCAGCGGCGCCACGCAGGCCTGGATCACGGATGAGATCGGGGAAAGCCCGGCCAATAAATTGTTCCTGCGCGCCACCCAGGTGGGACTGTTCGCGGCCCTGGTGGGCATGGTGTTGGCACCGCTGCTCGGCAGTCACGACTCGGCCGTGCCGATCCGGATCGGCGCGGTGGGCGTAATGGTGATCGGTTTCGTGCTCATGCTGATCATGCCCGAGACGGGTTTTCATCCCACCCCTCGCGAGGAGCGGAACACCTGGCAGCATATGTGGCACACATTCAGAACCGGTCTGGCGGCGGTGCGCGCCCGGCCGCGGCTGGTCACCATCCTGGGGGTCGGTTTGTTTTACGGTTTGTACAGCGAGGGCTTCGACCGCTTATGGGTGAAGCACCTGCTGGATAACTTCGAGATACCGGCATTCTTTGGAGACAATCAGGTGGCCTTTTTCGCCGCCCTGCG
>CAYUUJ010000101.1:0-7123 GCA_964447845.1 uncultured Anaerolineaceae bacterium | reverse complement strand
AGGGCTTTGAGAGGATCCACCAGGCCAACCTGGCTGGTGAATTCAAATTTGGGCAGCGCGAGCTGGACCGACGTCGGCTGGAGATCAGCCAATATAGCGGAGACAGCTTCACGGTCCAGGCCAGACTCGAATTCCTCGAATTGGCCCTCATCCGGGACGAGGATGTCCATCGCGGCAGTCTCACCTATATACGCCAGTTCGATCGCCTGCCAGCCATCTACCTGGGCATAAGGTGTGAAGAGCCCCTGGTTCATGGTTGGCAGGCTGACTTCTGAGCCATCCAGTAAATGGAAGGTCATGTCTATAGTCGAGTCAGGATGGAACTGCGAGAGCCAGTCCGCTTTGAAATAGATCGCGTTTACCAGTACCATCCGCGTGAGGGGATCGATCACGCCTTCAGGGATCAGCTCTTTGATCTTGTCTTCGGTTTGATCGCTGACCCAGGCATTGATCTCCTTGCGGGAGGGTTCCGGCGCTTTGATGAAATCCGCCAGGCGAACGCCAGCACCATAGTTGAGGGCTAATGTGTCCAGAAAGTCCGGAAGAAATGAGTAGGTCTGTTCAGCCCAAATCGCATTGGCGATCTTCAGTTGCATGGGCTCTTGTTCCTCGGAAGCGGCTTCCGGGGATTTCTCGAGCTCAAGGTCCAGGGCATTGAATGCTGGATGAAGGCGGTCTTGTGGCAGGTCGAAATTCAGGGCATCCGCCATCTGGGATTCGGTGTCACCTCGCGCGCCGGCAAATGTCATCGCCAGGGCAATGGACACGCTGAACGGTGAAAAGACCAGGTTGCCGTCTTCGGAACGCAGGGTTTGATAAAGGTCGAATGCAAATGCATTGTTGCCTTCCACTAACGCAGCCACATCCTCCGGCTGGACGTTAGGCGCGGTGATACGCCGCTCTTCGGATCGGACGATCTTCGTTTCCATGGGAGTGCCGCATGCAGCCAAAAGACTGAAAATAGTCAGAATCGAGAGGAGTTTTAGAAATTTCATCGTAATTTCCTTTCTGATCTTAAAGACGGAGTCAGGTGGATTTTGTTCCTAAGGAAATGTCTGAAAAACCACCACAAAGGTACCAAGACACTCAGTCACAAAATATTCCATCCTGGTGACCTTGAGCTTTCGTGCCTTGGAACGACTAACAAAACGTGTCACGAAGTGAGGGAGCCCTACTGGGCGACTGAAGGAACTCCTTGTGGCTCAATTTGGCGAATATTGTCCTCAAGAATTCCGTTCCTACCGAAGATGCTATGGGCAATTGTGAGAATGATCCTTTTGACCGCGGGGATTTCTTCTGGTTGAATGGGGCGGATTTGGATCATGGAAATATTCTTGGCCACGGATTACACGGATTACACGGATTAGATTCAAGAGCTGTTCGGTGAGAATCTGTGTAATCCGTGGCTGTTCTTGAGTCTGACTAGAAATTAAACTGTTGGCTGGTTTTGGTTTCTCAACCTGTCGATCAGGTCCGTGGTTTGTTTGAGCCGCGCCGACAGGTCCTGGATGACCGCCATACTGACGTCCGGCCGTTCGCGCAGCAAGCCCTCGAAACTTCTCTGGTCGATCGTCAAAGCATAACTGTCTCCGGATGCTACCAGGGTGGCCATGCGCGGCTCGCGCGTCAGGATCGCCATTTCACCGACGTATTCACCGACGCCGCGGCGCGCCAGCTCCATGTTCTCGCCTCTCGCATCCCGGGCAGTCACAAGGACTTCCCCCTCCACGATCACATAAAGTACATCACCTTGTTCGCCTTCTTCCGCCAGCACATCCCCGGTCTTGAAGCCGGCCTCTTCTGCGATCAAGGCCACTTGTTTCAAATCGCCTGAGGAAAGATGCGCGAAGATCGGCACGCGTTTCAAAAAAAGGATCCTATCCATTAGCGAGAGCATATTATTCGAGTTCATTGGTTTTCCTTTCGGCCGGGCGGCGTCGCGCACGAACGGATCAGGGTCCCTCTCGGCGAGCTTGTTCAACCGTCCATGCGGGGAGTGATTCTTGAGCATCCGAGCTGAATACGCGGCGCAGGCACGTATCCAGGGATCCTTGTCGGTCAGTAGGAGTTCCCAGTTAAGTGGAGTACTTGTCGTGCCTTGATCTTCCCAAACATTTAATACGGATTGCAGGATGTTATCCCAGAGCGCGTTCTGCGAATCGATCATCTCCAACGCGGCGGCCCGAAAAGCAGGGTTTCGGCTGTGGAGCTGGTCGACCGCCAGGGATAGCGCGTGACGGTCCGCCAGCAGGCCAAAGGCGCGTACGGCCCGCGTGCCGTATTCGAGGCTTTTATTTCGCAGGGCCTCCACCAACAGCGCGTCGGCCGGTTGGAGTTCAACCCCGCCGCGAGGAGTACACGCCGCTCGCACGCCGCGCATCAAACCGTCATATTCCTCAGTTCGCGCGACTTCACCCCGGATCAACTTCAGGATCGGTTCCTGTGGAGACGTGGGCAGGGCCTCGAGCGCCGTCAGCGCGCCATCCCGGTAGGCGGATCTCTTAAGTGCGGTGAGAACCGGTTCAAGCGCTGGAGCGCCGATCTCACCTAAAAGATCGGCTGCTGTAGTTCGCACGGATAGATCGGATGCGCGTAATGCATCCACAAGATAAGGAATGGACCGATTGGGATCCAGGTGAGCTAATGAGGTGCTGATCGCATTTCGAACTACAGGTGGACAGCTGCGTTTATCGAGTTGGCTCACCAGGAATTTGAAGGTATCGGTGTCATTCCATTCCCCCAAGGCTGTGATCGCGTCCGCCCGGTCCGCAGGGTTTCCGGTTTGGGCTAAATCACGCAGGAATTTTTTCGCTTTCGCGTATGTTGCTTTGCCGGCCGAGCCGCGGCTGAGTTGTTGGTTTTTCAGGATGGAAACAGCGGCGCGCGTGCTGACGCGCGCGTCCTGGTCATCCAACATGGCGGCTAGAAGGGGTCTTGAATCACTTTCGGCACCGGAAAATCCCGTCAGGGCGGAAACCGCCTCTAATCGGACCTCAGGCTCGGGGTCCCGTAACGAGGCGGCGATCTCCTCAAAGCCGGCGTCCACATGGGCTTGAGTCAAAGCCCGAATCGCAGCTGAGCGCACCAGGGGATCCTGGTCGTTGACCATATTGATCAGTTGATTCAGAAAATGCGGTTCGGATCTGGTTCCGACGATCTCGGTGGAGATCAAGCGGATGGTCGGGTCGCTATGATGCAAGCCATTGACCGCGACGGTCATCATGGCCGGGTCCTGTTGGCATCCACCGAAGGGACTTTGTTCATTGAAAAAGAATGTGCGACGGCCGGCTTGCAGAGCTTCCACTAATTCCGAGAGATAACCGCGCCGAGCCTGCCAGAAGACATATGTGCAAAATGCAGCAGTGGCGAGACCGATCAAATAAAGTTGACGAGGCTCCAGAGTTTGTTCACCGATGATCAGGATCAACCCGGCGATCATAATGCCGGCCTGCCCGGGGATACCGTCAATAAAAGTGCGCGCCTGATCCCGGCGTTCGGAGGGGATGACATTGAACATCGCCTGGTAGGCCGGGTCTGCGATGCCCGAGAGCCACAACATTTGCGCGAACCGGAAGAGGACGACCATGATGAAAACGTCCACCAGAGCCAGACCGCCAAATCCGACCAGATAAATCAGGGGGAAAATCAACAGGCTGGTCATGATGCCGACGCGAGCAAAAATCCGGTTGGCGAGAAAGAGCGAAACCAGGAAGGCGGCGGCTGTGCTCAAACCGTTGAATAACCCCAAAAAAGCCGCCAGGTCATTTTCATTCGGATAACGCTGCGTGGCGGCGCGCGAGAACGGCAGTGAGATCGAGAAATATAAAACCGAGAAGAGCACGGATGCGATCGCCACCCAGCGCAGAAGCGGCGATTTTTGAACCTGTCGAAAACCGCGCCGGATCTCCTCGCCCAAATTGACCCGCGCACGCCGCGGTGGACGGGCTTGCGCGGCAGCCGATTGGACCGACCGCACCAATGCGCCGCTAAACAGGAACGTTACGAACATCGTGCCCGCCCAGACCAGCAGCAGATTTTCAGTCCCGATCAGCGCCACCAATGCGCCGGTCCCAAATCCACCGATCACCGCTCCCAGAATGCGGCTGGCGTTAAAAACCGGGAATAAGCGCTTTGCCTGGCGCGTGTCGCAAACCATATTGGCCAAACCCCACACCAGGAGCCCGATCAGTGTATTCAGGATTTCCTTGCTGAGCCATAAGACCGGATAGACCCAATTCCATTGGGTGAGCAAAGCCAGCCGCGCCAGCAGGATCACGACCGCCAGGATAGCCGGAAGGTAAATGTAAAGCAGGCTGCGCGAGATGCGACTAAGCGACGCAGTGATTACGAAGGACGTCAGCATGTTCATCAGGCCGAGCCCGAAGAACATATAAGGTAAGTAGTCCACGCCGAAGCGCGCGAAGAAAAGCGCCTCGATTCCCGTACCTCCGAAGGCGGCACCGGCGGCGGTGAGCAGCATGATGCTGATGACCAGGCTGGATTTGTAGCCTTCCCCCGGACGGATCGCGAGCAGTTCACTCAAGCGGGACACAGGTTATTGATTCGTGGTGGTTTCTTGGTTAGCTTCTTCCCCGGCCATACGCGCGGCATCCCGTAATGCATCGCCGTATTTGTAAATCCGGTCCATTATAAACTTTGCGATGGGCCTTCGCAGCCATTGAGGAATTGGCATATTTACAGCTATGAGGTGCGTTAGCCGCGTCCCGCCTTGCGGCAGCGGCGTGAGGCGCATTGTTTCTGTCATCATGACTTTTCCATTTTCGCCGGATTGGAAAGTGCCATATTCAAACGGCCGCCAGTCAAGCACGGTTTCCGTCACGACCGATTTTCCATGTGCGCAATGATTGCTGGCACCGCTTCCGGTCCGACCGTTGGGCCTGTCCCCGCGCGACCAAACGCGGCCGCTACCCCACAGATTTCTCCGATTCGGATCATTGAGCCATTCCCAGGTGGCAGGCGGTGGAGTAGGAAAGTCGATGGACTGTACGACGTCCGCCTTGTCTTCCTCGATCACCACCCGGCGTGCGGAAACGATTTCAGCATAACGGGCGTGCATATCGATGCTGTGTGTGATCACTTCGCCGAGATGTTCATATGCTTCAGGCTGTACATGCGCCCGCTCCAACTGCATGCCCAAATGCTCGAGGCTTTTTTCTGTAAATAGCGCGTAGGCCTTCCAGCCGGTAGCCTCACCTACGTGATTCTTGAGCAGGCGGTGAACGAAATTCACATCCGAGCCGACCATTTCGGAAGTATTGGCCACGCTCTGAAGAATGTAATCGCCGTGATGGGCGATGAATTTTAGGTCCAGGCTCGGGATGTTGCGACAAGCTTTGCAGGTGCAGGTGGTGGCGCGCTGCACGGCGGCCTGCCGGTCACGAAAAGCTGCATACGTGGATTCGATCAACTCCAGGATCGATTCGCCGCGTTGGATCTTGCTTTCCGGCGCATACGCAAAGACTGCATCGCCCTCCAATTTGTGAATGGTCAAAAGGGATTGGATGCGGTTACAGATCGTTTCGAGCAGATCGGTGAGGATCTCGTGGGCGTGCTCCAGCTCCGTCCCAGCCACGAAGGACGTGTAACCGGAGATATCGGCAATAACAAGGTAACCGTGCTGGGTGGGGGTGGACATCACACAAAACCGGATAATTTCGGATGAAGTGTGAAAATTATACCAGCGAGGAGGAACGCCGAGGTGCGGCCCAGATTAAACCGGATGACGCGGTGGCGGCATGCGGACCGTTGCTCAAGGTTGGATGGGGTGCGGCTTCTTCGTCTTATTCTCTTGACCCGGTGGCCCGTTGTTCTGCGTGGGTTGTTGGGGCGGCACGGAAGTTGCGCCGGGAAGGCTTGTTGATGGGAGTTGATTCGGGGGCGGGGTGTTGGCGCTGATCGTCGCGGAAGCCCGGCCGGGCGGGGAAGATGCGAATGCCGGCAAGAGCGACATATCTGCCATGAAATAGGCGTGTTCAAAAGCACTAACTGCGGCGCATTCGCCGATGATCGGTTCGATCTGTTCGTTCCCATCCAGGTCCACACCATTGAGCATCTGATCGGCGAGCGCGGACACAGCCTTAATGAGAGGTCCTAAATCTGAGCCGGCAGGCGAGTTGAGTACAGTCAAAACGAGGTCGCGTAATTGAGGTGCCCATTGCTGCAAATTTTGAGCGCAGACCTTGACATTTTCCCCATACACGATCATATATTGGGTCGCGTCCTGTGTTGTAGCAGCGTAATCCGCGTGCGTATAGACCGCCTGGATATAACCGGAATTTTCTCCGTTGTGCATCAATCCATATCCATCGCCCGCGTCCGATATTTGTCCATCGACATTCCAATCCTTATAATCGGCGCTCTGATCTCCGACCAGAAGAAGCAGGATCGATTCGGCGGCCTGGCGGGCGCCGGCATCATCGCCCATCTGATGGGTTCTCTGCATTTCGTCCGCATTCCGGACAATCAGGTCGGTTTGCGCATAAAGGCCCTGAATCAAGGCGATTGCATCCGGCGCTCCGGGGAAGGCAACCAGCAGGTGACGGACATGCACCAAAGCACGTGCCGGTAGGGAAAAGGAAAAAGCGACCCGCGCGGATGGATTAGGGTTTGAGTCGGGATTGGGTTCAATGGTTATTTCCACTTCGTCGTAGATCTCGAGCAAATTCCGGCTCGGACTATCCGTGTATGAGAGTGTCCCCTTTCCGTTAGGATCAAGCGAAAGGACACCAAGACTGAGGCGCTGTTCTCCCCCAATCAGCCAGACCTCGTATTGTCCGCCGAGGGGAGGCGCGGGCATTGCCAGGGCGGTCAATACCACTTGATCCATGATGGCTGTCCCGTCTCGAAAATGAAGAACACCAGTAGGACTCAGAGGAGAAGCCGCGGGAGCGCCGGTCGCTACTAGCGGCAGAGGTTCGACGGGAATCGCGCTTACAGAAGGCGTGGCCTGTGGAGTTAGCGCTCCAAGACTAAGGTAAGCGCCAAGTACAAGCAGCCCGACTGGATCACCTGGGACGACAAGACATATAAAGGAGACGCCTACGGCGTCTACTCGTACGCGGCCTTCGCCGCGGACATCGAGATCGACCGCGACACGCTCGAG
>CAYUUJ010000100.1:0-7147 GCA_964447845.1 uncultured Anaerolineaceae bacterium | reverse complement strand
ACCGAAACCGGCATGTTCATGATCACTCCCACCCCGGTCGTCCCGCTTAAACCGGGTTCAGGCACGCGCCCTTTTTTCGGGCAGGAAGCCGAGATCGTGGACGAACAAGGCAACCCCGTGCCGGACGATACCGAGGGGTATCTGGTGCTCAAAAAACCGTGGCCGGCCATGCTGCGCACGCTCTACAACGACGACGAGCGCTACGTCACCCAGTATTGGAGCAAATATCCAGGCCTGTACACCACGGGCGACTCGGCCAAACGCGATCCGGACGGTTACTTCTGGATCATCGGCCGCGTCGACGACGTGATCAAGGTCTCAGGCCACCGCCTGGGCACTGCCGAAGTCGAGTCTGCCCTGGTCAGCCATCCCGCGGTTGCAGAGGCGGCAGCCATCGGGTTGCCGCATGAGGTGAAAGGACAGGGAATCCACACCTTCGTGCTCTTGCGCGCCGGTCAGACGGCCTCACCTGAACTGGCTGAGGAACTGCGCCAGCATGTGGCCAAACATATCGGCCCGATCGCCCGGCCGGAAGAGGTCAAATTCGTGGACAAATTACCGAAGACCCGGTCCGGCAAGATCATGCGGCGCGTCCTGAAAGCCCGCGCCCAAGGGTTGCCAGAGGGAGATATCTCCACGCTGGAGGAATAACCGCCTGAAAAAAAGACCTGCCGCTGGCAGGTCTTTTTTTATTCGAGGAGCAGGTACAGCCGGCAGTATAATGCGAGCCATGGCTGATCCCTACCAGGAAAAAGTGATGCACTGGCGCGTCGAGAAAGAGGCCGCCTTGCGCGCCGAGAACGGCTGGTTGGCGTTGGCCGGGCTTTTCTGGCTGAAAGAGGGGAATAACAGCCTGGGTTCCGATATCTCAAGCGACATCACCCTCCCGGCGCGTGCACCCGGATCGCTTGGCAATTTCATTTTGGATGGCCGAAAAGTGAAGTTGCAAGTCAAATCAGAACCTCCGGTGATGGTCGATCATCAGATCGTCGACACGGAGACGCTGCTGCGAGCAGATACGGATGACTCTCCCAGTTACATCACGTTTGATACCCTGCGGATGGTGGTGATCGAAAGACCGAATGGGATCGGTATTCGTTTATGGGATAACCTGCGCCCGGAGCGACGCATCTTTCCGCCCCGGGAATGGTTCCCGATCAATGAAAAATTCCGCCTGCCGGCGCGCTACCTCCACTTTCCCGAGCCCAAAAAAGTGCTCATGCCTGATACCTTTGGCGAAATCCGGGAGGACACGATGGATGGCCAGTTGACCTTTGAACTGGATGGCAAAATGGTCGATCTGGATGCGAGCGAACAGGAGGGTGGTCGCCTCTATATCCAGTTCCGTGACCTGACCAGCGGAAAAGAAACATACCCCACGGGTCGGTACTATTACACCCTCGATGCGGTGACCGACGGCAAGATCACATTGGATTTTAATTTCGCGTATAGTCCGCCCTGTGCCTTCACGGAGTATGCCACCTGCCTTTTTGCGCCGGAACAGAATTTCATAAATACACGCATAGAAGCGGGCGAGTATTATCACGCTCAGCATTAATTCTCATAATGCGCGAACTTTAGTCCGCTTTTCCATAAAATATACAGACTGAAGTCTGCACTACATGATTCACCGAATTAAATACAATGAGCCGCCCGTCCGGGCGGCTCATTATTCTTGAAAAGAATTGTCTTAGCGAGCAAAGGCGTACATGAAATCCGGCACCCAAAATTCGCCGATCCCAAAACCAAACCGAAGGACAAAGCCTGCCACCAGGATCAGGACTCCCAATCCGATCAGGATATAGTCTCTGGGTGCAAAGTGCAGTTCCTTCAACCACGTGCGCGGAGCCGTACCAAAAGCCCGCAGGTCCATGGCATCGATCACCTCCTCGCCGGTGACGGTGGCTTGCATGGTGACCGGCACGATCAAAGGTGCCAGTCGTTGCAAGCGGGCGACCACACCACCTTTCAAGCTGTCCATCTCATAACCGCGGGCGCGTTGTGCGTCGATCGTGATGCTGAGGTCACGCGCCAGGGTCGGCAGGAAACGAAAGGCCAGGTCCATGGTGAACGAGACTTTGTCCGAGACGCCCATACGGCGGAAGGTCACGCCGTAAATGTTGGGGTCCATCGTATACGGGATCGGCAACGCCAGGATGGCCATCGTCAGCATGCGGGTTACCTGCGTGACAGCGAACCATGCCTTAACGACTGTAATGGTGATCGTGGGGCCGATATTCGTACCCGGTATCTTGAGCAGCCACCGGGCGATCACCGGTGATTGTTCCTCTCTCACCGAAGTCGGGCCGCCGCGAGCCGAGAGCAAACCGTTAAGCCCCACGATGAATACCACCAGCACAATGATAAAGATCCAGGCCCGCTTGATATCTTTCCATTCGATCCGCGACAGAAAATAAAGGGTCAGTGATATTAAGAAGATCGGAAAGATCAAACGGAAATCCCAGATCTGCGGCACAGTGACTCCGAAGGTGACGCACGCCAGGAAGATCAACCTGGTACGCGGGTCGAGCCTTTGGATGAGTGTGTCACGCCGGCGGTATTTCCAGGAAACCAGCAAGAGTTATCTGCCCCGACGCGCGGCGACTCCAGCGAAGGCGATCATCAGGATCGGCAGGAGCACGATGGTCACGACCAGATTGCCGAGGAAAGCGGGCGTGAAATAACCGACCAACGCAGTATTCAAGTCGATGCCGCCGACAAACATTTCCGTCAGTGAGGCAAAGAGCATACCGACTGCAATTCCCAGGGCACCCCAGCCGACTGCCTTGACGATTTGGTCGCGGGCTTTGAAGTCACTGATGGCGGCCATGGCCAGGCCGGGGATCATGCCCATCAAGCCGTTGCCTACGCTCCAGTTCCAAAAGAAACCCCAACCGGCTAAAGCATCACCCAGCGTATTGCCGACGAAGCCTGCCAGCAGGCCCACCCACGGACCGTACGCCACTCCGAAGAAGATCAAGATCGCAACGGCCGGGCGAAAGGTGATGTTTCCGGCTGCGGGCAGCGGTATAAGATTGGTGAGCAGTGAAAAAGCGCCGTAGAGGGCTGCGCCGATCGCACCGTACACCACCTGACGAGTGCCAAATTCCCAAGTATTTTTCTGTTCCATAGCAGTCTCCTTTTATGAATTGAACGGATTTGAACGAGTCGTACTGACCCGTTCTTGATAACCCTGCGAGGGCCTTCAGGTTGCAGGGTAACTTCACCGCTAAGTAAATCCTGCCAATGCCTCAGCCGGGAGAAAGCCGCCTGTGCGCGGTAACAGCTCCAGGTTCAGACGCAGGAGCGAGGTCGGTCGCACGTGGCATCGCTCCAACAGGTCAAAATCATTCAACACCTCTTCGGGCCGGCCATCGGCTGCCACGCGGCCATCGCTGATCAGCAGAACTCGATTGGCATATGTGACTGCCAGGTCCAGATCATGCGTAATGAAAACCGTGGCTTCAAAATTATCGGAAAGGGAGCGACCGCCGCCTTCAGCCGGACGGCAAAATGCATCCATGAAGTGTGTATAGTTTGCAAAATCCTGCCCCGCAGTCGGTTCATCCATCACCATGATCTTCGATTGCATGGCCAGCACGGCGGCGATCGTTGTACGCTTCTGTTGTCCGAATGACAGACCCAGAGGCGGGTATTCCTCG
The DNA here is from genome assembly GCA_964447845.1 of uncultured Anaerolineaceae bacterium. Lineage (GTDB taxonomy): Bacteria > Chloroflexota > Anaerolineae > Anaerolineales > Villigracilaceae > DASXQN01. Next base: position 3,485 of record CAYUUJ010000100.1, on the reverse strand, counting down.
AGCCCCGTCAGGTTTACCGTGGTAATACTATGATCGACGGCGTTTTTCGTACCCTCCGATGTGAAGCCAAGATTCTTTGGCCCAAAAGCCAGCTCCTCACGCACAGTGGGTGCGAAGAGCATGTGAGTAGGACTTTGAAAAACATACCCCAGGATACGCGCCACTTGTGCCACACTCACCTGCCGTGTATCCTTCCCCTCCACCAGGACCCTTCCGCTGGTGGGTTTAAGCAGACCGATGGCGTGCTTTACCAGGGTGGATTTCCCCGCCGCATTCGGCCCTAAGATCGCCAACCGGTCCCCACGGCGGATGGTGAGGTCGATGCCCTTTAAAATAAGCGGACCATCGCCATAAGCAAATTTAACCTTTTCAAAGACAACCAGCGCCTGCCCATCCTTCTCAGGGGCAGGCGGATGCGCGGCCTCAACTTTTTCATTTGAATCTTTGACGCGTTGCACCACCCATTGTGCCGGTAATTTCACCTGATGGTGATCTAATTCCGAGGGCAGCACCTCGATCGGACCCAAATACCGGACGCGACCGTCCTCCATGTAAAGCAAACGATCCGGTCGGGTGGCGATCGCATCTTCCACGCGATGCTCGATCAGGATGACCGTTTTCCCCTCATCGGCCAGACTTCGAAATATTTCAAGCGCTTCATACGCAGAAACAGGATCGAGCGAAGCCAGCGGTTCGTCCAAAAGCAGGATGGATGGATTCAAAGCCAGTAGTCCGGCCAGGGCCACTTTCTGCTTTTCACCTCCTGATAGATTAAAGGTCTCGCGTTCGCGCAAATGTTCAAGTTTAAGTCGCTGCAGGGCTTCCTCGACGCGCGCCAATACCTGGTCGCGCGGCAACCCCAAATTCTCCGGACCAAATGCGATCTCGTTATACACATTGCTGGCAACGATCTGACGTTCGGGATCTTGAAGCAGCGTCCCCACCACCTGCGCGACATCCACGAGTTGCATTTCAGAGACATCTTTTCCGTGCAGCAAGACCTTACCCTCGCGGCGGCCACCGTAACTGCGCGGGATCAGTCCGTTGATACAGCGGGCCACGGTTGTCTTTCCGCAACCGCTGGATCCTGCGATCAACAACAATTCCCCGGGTTGGACTTCGAACGAAATGTTCTGGATCGCAGGCTCAGGGCGAGTGCGATACTGGAACGATAGGTTTTCTATAACGATGGCAGCGTCCGACATTAGCTTTTCCAGAAAATTGAATTATTTGTAAGAGGATATTTCCAGGTCATGGGAGCTCGGCTTCTATGACATCCCCTAATTCAGCCTTCAATTTCGAGGCCGCATTCCCGTTGACGACCGAAAGGACCAGATTACCGGTACTTCCAAGCAGCGCCACCAGCTCACCGGACTGCCGCTCACCAAAGGTATCCACAATGCCATGCACCTCGGTGCTGTTCAGTCTCACAATGATCTTATTCTTTTGACGGAACGCATCGCCCAGGTGTTCAACGCGGATGTTGGAGGCTAAATTCCCAAAATGATCGATGTGAACGACCTCACCTCGCCAGCCGTTGGCTGTTCGCACCGGTTGGGGTAGGCTGATCCGCACGGGATCTGTGAACGGCGTACCCAGATCGTTCAATGCCACGCCACGCGCCAAATGCGCGGCGACCGGCGAGAAAATATCCCGCCCGTGGAAAACATGGCTGACCACAGGCAGCCAAAATTTCGGCTGGTTTAGATGGACGAATTCGCATGGCCAGGCTTCGTTCTCAGCCCGTTCCAGCCATACTGTCAGGGTGCCGTTATCCGGTCCCACGTAGAACCAATCTCCGATACGCGCGGCCATCGGCCGACGCGCCGTTCCAACGCCGGGATCCACAACTACAATATGGATCGTCCCGGCGGGGAAAAACGGAACGGATCGCCCGAGGATGTAGGCGGCCTCGCGAATATTTTGTGCCTGCACCATGTGACTCAAATCGGATATTTGCGCGTCCGGCGTGATCCCCCAGATCACCCCCTTCATCACACCTACATTGCCATCTTTGATACCAAAATCGGTCATGAAGGTAATCACCGGCATGGGCTTATTATCATTGTAAACAAGGGGTTGTCAAGAGTCGAATAAAAACAGCGCGATTTAATCGCGCTGCTATCTGTCGAACCTGTCTGGATTAATTGATATATTCAACAAAGACGGATTCAAACTCTTCCGCAGATGTATTCCCTATCCATTTCTTGAGCACATTTCCATTTCCGTCCAGCAGATATACTTCCGGCTGATAATAAAACCCGAGTGTGCGTTGGAAGTCGCGTGTGCGGGGGTCGTCCGCATCCAGATAGCTAAACCTGATTTTTCCAAAATACTTTGCTTCGAGCCCATGAACCATGGGCGCCATTGCGCGGCAGGTCGATCAGGTAAAACGGAAAAACTCCACGAAATGCAATTCCCCCGATGCCAGGCTGATGGTGGTCGGATCCGTGGCTTCAAGGTCCGGGCCACGCGAAGTGGCTACTGCGATCGGTGTTTCACCGACCGCCTCAGTCGGAGAAGCCGCTACGAGAGTTGCTGTCGCAGGGACCAGTGTAGCCGCTTGAGCAGCAGTCGCGCTCGGATCCACCGGCGAGACAGTCGCGGTGGCGGCTGAGCTGCAGGCGTTCAATGTCATAACGACGGCCAGGCCAAGGGTCCAGATTCGGAAGCGCAAGGTCATGATTTTCGAATTATAGAGTAGTCTGGACATGGGATGCGTGAGAGCTTTCTCATCTTACATGGAGATAAATCGTCTGCTTTGACGGTCGTCTGATCCTACGCTATACTAGCGATATTCGCTTCGCACTTCATTCATGATCTATACTAACAATTCCAAACCAGGAGGCAGGTATGGCCGATTTCAAACTCACTTACAGCACGATGTTCAATCCCCCGGAAGAACTTCATACCGGATTCGATGCCGCAGTAGCAAAGTTGAAGAAGAATCTGGGCAAAGAATACGGCATGCTCATCAATAACAAGGATGTATTATCCAAGGATAAATTTGACGACCATTCCCCCGTCAACACCGAATTAATCCTGGCGAAACTCCAAAAGGGCACTTCCCAGCACGCGAACGACGCGCTGGCCGCCGCCCGCAAGGCATTTCCGATCTGGAGCCATACTCCGTGGCAGGAACGTGTCAGGTTACTGCGCAAGGCAGCCGGCTTGATCGAGGAACGAATCTTTGATCTGGGCGCAGCCATGGCATTGGAAGTGGGCAAGAATCGCATGGAGTCGTTGGGCGATGTGCAGGAAACTGCAGACTTGATTTACTTTTCATGTTCGCAAATGGATCAGAACGACGGCTTCATCAAAGAAATGGGTAAAGATCCGCTGGTAGGCTATGAATCCCGCAATCTATCCATCTTGCGGCCGTACGGGGTGTGGCTGGTGATCAGCCCATTCAACTTTCCATTCGCTCTCACCGGCGGACCGGCCGGCGCGGCGCTGGCGACCGGCAACACGATCGTGATCAAACC
>CAYUUJ010000099.1:0-7192 GCA_964447845.1 uncultured Anaerolineaceae bacterium | reverse complement strand
CGGAAGCGTTTGGTCGATTCTGGGGCGAAGGTAAGGGTGATGTTAGTTAGTCGGATAGTCAAATAGTCGGATGGTTGGAAATTCAAACAGTGGGATAGGGAGGGGTGATAGAATGGCTAAGGTTAGACGATTTGAGGAACTTCTTTGCTGGCAGAAAGCACGGCAGATGGCAAATCTCGTATATGATTTGACTGGCCACACTAATTTTGCCAATGACTATAAATTGCGAGGACAAATTCAAGACGCTGCTGGTTCGGTAATGCACAATATTGCTGAAGGGAATGATGCGGGCACCGATCCCGAATTTATCCGCTTTCTGAAAATATCCCGGCGTTCCTCCAGCGAGGTGCAATCGCAACTTTATCTGGCAATGGATCGGAAGTATATTTCAGAACCTGAGCTAAAGAAAGTTTATGCCCTTGCTGATGAAGTCAAACGGCTTATCAATGGTCTAATTTCATATCTTAGAAAGAGTCATCCGACTTCCTCTCCACCGGGCCAGATCCGAGAAATCCCCGAGCCTTACTTGACCACCATCCAGTCACTATGAGACTAATGACTAAAGGACAATCAGACTAGACATGGTCCGAGCAATTTTTCCCGGTACATTTGACCCGATCCACTACGGCCACATAGATATCGCCCAGCGCGCGGTACGCGTGTTCGACGAGTTGATCATCGCGGTCTACGACAAGCCCATGAAATCGCTCGTCTTCTCGCCCGAGGAGCGCATCGCCATGGTCAAGCAGGCGGTGGACGGGGACACCAAGATCAAGGTCATGGGTTACAGCGGGCTGACGGTGGACTTCGCTCACAAAGTGAATGCCCAGGTGATCGTGCGCGGCCTGCGCGTCTTCTCGGACTTCGAGTTTGAATTCCGCATGGCGCTGGCCAACCACCGGCTGGCCAAGGATGTCGAAATAGTGGCATTTATTACCAATGAAGAACACACATTTTTATCCTCGACAACCGTCCGAGAAATTGCTATGTTAGATGGGGACGTGTCGAGCATGGTCCCGCCGCACGTCCACAAGGCCCTGAAAGGCAAATTGAATGAAATGGCGGATAGGCAAAGCCCGCCAAATGCGCTCAGAGACTAAAAATGCGATAAAATTATGCGAAGCAAACCTGCTCCCATCGCCATTCCTTTGAAGTCCGCAAGTCTGCCCTGGTGATGAGGACGCCGCTGAGAGCGTTTTTGCCCAGCCGTTCAACGCGGAGGAGTCTATGGACATTCTGCAACTGATCGACCGATTGGAAGAACTCTTCAACGATTCGAAAGCCTTTCCTTTCACACACAATGTGGTGGTGGATGAGGATCGCATGCTGGAGTTAATCGACCAGATGCGCATTGCCATCCCTGAAGAGGTGAAAAAAGCCCAACAGGTGGTGGCGCAACGCGACCGCGTGATGGCCCAGGCGCAGGAAGAAGCCAACCGCACGTTGTCCCTGGCCCGCGAGAAAGCAGACCAGCTCACACACAAAGACATGATCGTGCAGGACGCCCAGCGCCGCGCCGAACAGATCATCGCCCAGGCGCGGGCGGACGCAGAAGCCACCCGCATCGACGCGGACAATTATGTGATCGAAACGCTGATGCAATTGCAGGATCAGCTGGCCCGGCTCGGAACACAGGTCGGTAATGGCATCCGCACCCTGCAGGATGAGCAGATGCGCAAAGCCGCCAACTCGCCTTCCTCGGTGTCCTCCGCGATGCCGGAAAAAATCGAAAAGTAAATGTAAACTCCCAGCATATGCTGGGAGTTTTTTTATGTCATTGCGAGTCTTCGAGAAGCAATCTCCTGGCTATGGGGAGATTGCTTCTCGAAGACTCGCAATGACATCAGGATTTGAATTCAAACGTCGGCATGCCCGTCGCGTTCGTGATCAACCGGAAGACCCCGCCGGAATTCGGATACCGCACCAGTTCAGCTTCGCTCATACCCGCGCGCGCGGACGTGACATACAACTCGTTCATGTCCTCTCCGCCGAACACGCATGAGGAAGTATTCAAGGCAGGGAATGGCATTTGTTCCAACAGCTGGCCGGTGGTTGGATCCCACTTCGTCACTTGTGCGCCGCCCCAATGTGCGATCCATAAATTACCATTCGTGTCGGAGGTCATGCCATCCGGCCAGCCGAGCGATTCAGGGACTTCGATCGCGATGCGTCGGTCCGTGAGCTCGCCGCTGGCGATGTTATAGTCGAAGGCTTGCACCTGGCGCGTGGGTGTGTCGATATAGTAAAAGATTTTTGTATCGGGACTCCAGGCCAGCCCATTCGCGATGCCGACATTTCCCAGCAGACGCCTGGCCGTTTTCCCGTCGAATGAATATAAGGAGCCGGTGGCTTCCTTTTCGTTGTTATCCATGGTGCCGGCCAGAAAGCGACCCAGCGGATCGCATTTCCCATCATTGGCGCGATTGATGGCTGGTTCGTCGTCGAATGGATACAACGGGGTCAGATTCCCGGATGCAGGATCCAGGTCAACGATCTTTCCGGGCAAGGCTACGATCAGATGACCGTTCGGGCGCGGCGCCAGGCAGCCGGGCATGTCCTCAAGCTGGATGAGGCGATCCCGCCCGCCGTGATAGTGATGGACGCGCCTACCGCGGATATCCACCCAGTACAGTGACTGGGTGCGTGCATCCCATGTTGGCCCTTCGCCTAATTCAGCACGGGCATCGATCAACAATTCGGTTTTCATTTTTATCGCTATTAAAATTTCGTGCCGATCACGGCGAAGACGCGGTGGGGGACTTGCAAATTAGGTCCCGGGAACCGTTCTCTCAGGACCTGGGACAGGTCACCATCAAAACGGGCCACGGCCTCGGCGGACAGGCTCGCGCCCACACCTGCGCTGGCGCGAATGCGGCCGCGCCAGTCTTCAGCGGTATAAGGAACCTGGATATCGAAGGAAAAAGTTTGCAGATCCACGAACCCGGCTTCGCCCAGATCGGTCAGCCACGCTGAATGCATGCCGGTTCCGCCGCCAGACTTCCAATCCGGATTATGTTCCTCGATCAATTTCTCGGTCGCATCCACGATATTGCCGGGGAGTGGGATCCAATCAAAATGTGCGATGATGAGGTGACCGCCCGGTTTCAAGATCCGCCGCACCTCGGCCGCGGCACGTGGACGATCGAACCAGTGCCAGCATTGACCTGCGGTAACTACGTCGCAGAATGCATCCGGTAGGCCTGTCTTCTCCGCCATGGCGACGCGGTATTCCACCTGGATGCCTGATTCCTTGTCGAGCTCGGCTGCTTGCTCAAGCATCGGCGCGGACAAGTCAATGCCGATCACGCTGCAGCCGCGTCGGGCGAAGCCGCGCGCCAGAGTGCCGGTACCAGCGCCCAGGTCCACGAGCGAGGCGCCCGTCTGAACATATCCATCCTTGAAGACCCGTTCAAAAAAAGCCTCCGGAAATCCGGCGCGATAGCGCGCATAATCGTCCGCCGTGAGACCGAAATGAGTTCCTGGTTCCATGCTCAGGGTATACCTGCTCGCAAAACTCCCGTCAAGCCTGTAATTGAGGTATTTTGCCTCTTGACATTACTGAACAAATGTTCTAAACTAGCCATGTCGTAAAGAGATAGCTAACCAGGAGAATCCCATGAACCGCTCCTTTGATCTGGATCTCATCCCCTTTCTGAAAGGTACCGCCCTGAAACGCGGCGCCATTTTTGGCAGCATCCTCGTGTGCGCACTATTAGCCTTCGAGATCTTTAATTTCTCGACAACCTCCTTCGCCTTGCGAGATGTATTGGGCGATCTGAATTTTGCCGGTCTGCGTTGGGCTACTGTTCTGGCCGTCGCGTTTTGTGGTATCGACTTTGCCGGGATTGCGCGACTGATCACGCCCGAACAAGGCCGTGACGAACCGGCCGAGGTCTGGTATCTATTTGCAGCCTGGTTGCTGGCTGCCTCCTTCAACGCAATGCTCACGTGGTGGGGTGTCTCGGTGGCAATCGCCAGTCACAGTAGCGCCGGCGGAGCGTTGCTGGGACAGGCCACGATGATCAAGATCGTGCCGGTGTTTGTGGCGGTGATGGTCTGGCTGGTGCGCGTGTTGATCATCGGGACCTTCTCGATCGCGGGGGAGCGGCTCTTCACGCTGGCGGATGATCGTCCCAGTCAGCGGTCGTACACCCGACAAACAGCCCAACCCCGGACTTCGACCGTGCCCATTGGATCGTATGCTCGTCCGGCTCCCAAGCCAACTCCTTCTTTTCCTCGTTCCATCCCTCACGTGGATCCTTCCTATCATCCGGTGGGTTTGAGCGCCAAGTCTAACAATGATGTTAAATCAGTGAGGCGCTGATTTTTCTCCTATTCTCCTCCCTCCAATCGCAGAGACGTGACGCTTTATGCGTCACGTCTCTGGCGTTAATGTCGGGGCGACCTGTAGGGGCGACCGGCCCGGTCGCCCCTACATTTCTGCGATAAAATCCAATCTATTACCAATACCAAAGGGGGAAACTATGAGCGATGCTTCAAAGCCCGTTTATCGAATCACAGATATGCACGAGACCGAACGCCCGCGTGAGCGGCTTTCCTCGTTAGGCCCACAGGCCTTGAACAGCGCGGAGCTGCTTGCGATTCTGGTACGAGTAGGAGTGGCAGGTGAGAATGCAGTCCAGGTCGGGCGGAGATTGTTGCAAAAGTTCGGCGGCCTGACGGGCCTGCATCGAGCGCCGTTCGAGGAATTGATGAACCAGCATGGTATCGGCGAGGCCAAAGCCGCACAGATCAAGGCCGCCATCGAATTGGGTCGGAGATTGACCGTCGAATCGCCTGATGAACGACCCACCATCAACAGTCCTGCCGACGCTGCCGCGTTATTACAATACGAAATGTCCGCCCTGGAACAGGAACATCTGCGCGTGATCCTGCTCGACACGCGCAACCATGTGCTGGATACGGCGGAGGTCTATCGCGGCTCGGTGAATTCCTCCCAGGTACGGGTGGGGGAAGTGTTCAAAGCCGCCATCCGACGCGGCGCGCCGGCTGTGATCATCGTTCACAATCATCCCAGTGGGGACCCGACGCCCAGTCCCGATGATGTGGCTGTGACGCGTGCCTTTGTCCAGGCTGGGAAATTGCTGGATGTGGAGGTGCTCGATCATCTGGTGATCGGGCAGGGCAGGTATGTGTCGTTAAAGGAGAGAGGGCTGGGGTTTTCCTAAAACGTAAAGCGTAAAACGTAATTCGCCTTGGCTAATTCGAGAACCAGAAACGAATCGCTTCTGCCAGCGGTTTGCCCCGGATATCCCAATCGATCGCCGCCGCATTCCCGGCCGTGCCGAGCTTCCAGATGAACATGCCTTCGAAGCGCGGGGTCAATTCAACCATGCTCAGCATGCCGGCCTCGATATAGTCTATTGATTCCTGGTTGTCCATCGTGTTGGACCAATTGACGAAATTATGACTGGTGCCGTCGAAGTTGGGCCGGCCGAATTCCGTGGCGATCAGCCTCGTTTCGAATTTATTCATGGCCCGGGTCAGGTTGACGGACTGCACCTGCTGTATTTCTGCCTCAATATCGGGGATGAGCGGCGTGGTCGTATTAGGGCCGAGGTAATAATAAGGGATACCGATGTAATCCAGTTGATCCCATAATTGCGCTTGTCCGTCCCAAATTTGCCAGAGCAGAGGATCTGAATAGGTGAGCGGACCCTGATATACCTCTTTCACGGCGTCGATGACCTTCGTCAATCTCGGGACGTCGAGATGTGTGCCATTGAGCTCGTTGCCAACCGCGAACATATCCACATTCTCCTCTTCGGCGATCCGTGCGTAATGGACGATGAAATCCGTGTAATCCGCGAACCATTGCTCGGGATCGGATGGCCGGATCTCCCAACCATCGAAATCATAAAGTGAGGTGTTTCTATCGAATACGCCGCCGATCAAATGCGGCTTTAATAGGACATTTAAATCCTTTGAGTGGGCATACTGGATCCAGGCGCGGACGTCATCGTCGGCGGGCGTCGTGCAGCCGGCATCCACGGTACAAGGAATGATTTCATTTTCTCGCTCGGTGCCGGCGGCGTTCCAATAAGGCGCGAGCTGAAGGTAGTTGGCCCCAATTTCAGCCGCGGTGTCGATCACGATTGGGATATTGCCGAGGTCCAAATAATCCGGTGGTCCCCAGGTGTCGATCGCCATGCCTCGAATTGGAAACGGATTTTGCCCCGGCTCCCAATAGATCGGAATATCGGTTGTTAAATTTTGGGTGTTCGAGCCGTTGGTTATGGTTATGTTCAGGCGATAATTTCCGGGCGCGTTTGCCAGGAAGGAAAGGCTGCCATCGCTCAAATCCAATTCCGCAAGTTCCTGCGAAGTCACATATTCGTTCCCAGCATAGCGATCTCCGAGGCCCAAAACCTGTTCTACGGCCGTCACATCCCATATGTCTCCGCTCAGGCTTTTCGCTTCCAAGAGGATCGTGAGCGATTGACCAGCATATGCATTGTCGGGAATATCCGCGACAACAGCCGGCCCGAATGCGGGGCCTGGATTAGCCAGTCGCAACGTATATGTGAGCTGGCCGCCGGCTTCGCTCTGGATCAGGATCTCGATATCCCTGGAAGCCAGGCTGTCCGGTATTGCCACCAGGAAAATTGTGTTCGCGCCGGGTTCGTAGGTCTGCGTTTTACCCATGAGCGTGATCGAACCGGAGACCTGGTCTGTAACCACAGCTTCAACTCTGGGGGAATCTCCGGGTTCCACCTCAGTGTCCAACTCATAAACGCTGTCCCGGGCCTCGAGTGTAGTCCCCTCTACAACCAGCCTCGTCAACGCGAACGAAATGGGTTTGTTTGTAGGCTCCAACTCCTGCTCTGCAGCCGGCGTGGCGCAGGATGTAAATACGAGCAAAAATAAAAGCATCGAACAGAAATATCTGCCACTCATGCACAATCTCCGTAGTTTAAGATTAAAGACGGACAACCGTACATAGATACCATGTATCTTCCGAGTCTGCGTTGCAGGTTCGTTTTCAATTGCAGCGACTTCGGAGCGTTGCTGATTAAGTTACTTTATTTGCTCGAGCGGATCTCAAAACCCGCAAATTCCCCCGTTTGAGTCTCCCATTCCACGCGCGCCTGCTCCACCCGGCCGGAGGACGGCCCTTTTTTCATGGCCTCAATAAATTGATCCACGCTGGAACGCTCACCTTCGGCCACGG
>CAYUUJ010000098.1:0-7203 GCA_964447845.1 uncultured Anaerolineaceae bacterium | reverse complement strand
ACCTGTTACGACGCGGGCGAGGCCAAGAATACCTACGGCACCGGTTGTTTTATGCTGCTCAACACAGGCGAGAAGCCCGTGCCATCCAAGTCCGGTCTGCTGACCACGCTGGGATACAAGATCGGGACTCAGAAAGCAGTCTATGCGCTGGAGGGTTCGATCGCCATCAGCGGTGCGCTCGTGCAATGGCTGCGCGACAACCTGGGGCTGATCGAGAAGTCCGCCGAAGTGGAGTCGCTGGCACGCAGCGTGGAGGACAATGGCGGCATCTATTTCGTGCCCGCGTTTTCGGGATTGTTTGCGCCGTACTGGCGGTCGGATGCGCGCGGCGCGATCCTGGGCCTGACGCGGTATGTCAACAAGGGCCACATCGCACGCGCCGCTCTCGAAGCGACTGCCTTCCAAACGCGCGAGGTGCTGGACGCCATGGAAGCCGATTCGGGCGTGCGCCTGAAAGCCTTGAAAGTGGATGGGGGCATGGTCTTCAACGAGCTGCTGATGCAATTTCAGGCGGATATTCTGAATGTGCCGGTCATCCGCCCAAAAGTGGCCGAGACGACGGCGCTGGGCGCGGCCTACGCAGCCGGATTGGCGGTGGGGTTCTGGAAGGATCTGGATGAATTGCGCGCCAACTGGGGGCGCGATAAAGAGTGGAAACCTAAAATGGAAACTGCCACTCGTGACAGACTTTACGTGGATTGGAAGAAAGCCGTTACGCGTACGTTCGATTGGATCGAATAACAGTGTCATGTGTCATGTGGCAAGTATCAAGCTCTAGTTCATGCCTCCTGACACCTGAATCCTGACACCCGATACCTGATACCTGACACCTGACACTTCCATGGACCGCAGCGAAATTCTGGCAACTCTGAAACTAAATCCCGAGGTCTCTGTGCTGATTGTCGGAGGCGGTATTAATGGCATCGGCACCTTCCGGGATCTGGCATTAAACGGCGTGGACGTGCTGCTCGTCGAGCGCGCCGACTTTTGTTCGGGAGCCTCCTCGGCCTCCTCGCATATGGCGCACGGCGGCATCCGATACCTTGAGAACGGCGAGTTTCGGCTGGTGCGCGAGGCGGTCAACGAACGCAATCGTTTGATCGAGAACGCGCCGCACCTGGTGCGTCCGCTGCCCACCACCATCCCGATCTTCAAATGGTTTTCAGGATTGTTGAACGCGCCGCTGAAGTTTTTGGGTCGGTTAGACCGGCCTTCCGAGCGCGGAGCGATCCTGATCAAACTGGGTTTGTTGTTGTACGATGCGTTTACAGGTCGTTCACGGCCTGTGCCGCGCCATCAATTCCTTTCACGCACAGAGTCTTTGAAGCGTTGGAATTCGCTCAACCCGCAGGTGGTGGCAACGGCAACCTACTACGACGGCGCGATCCTCAGCCCGGAGCGGTTGGCCGTAGAAGTTTTATTGGACGCCGAAGCGGAAAACCCGAATGCGCGCGCGCTGAATTATGTCAGCTGTGTGGGCGGAGCGGGGGGGACAGTCACCCTGCGCGATGAATTGAGCAATCAATCGTTTGACGTACGCCCTCACTTGTTGATCAATGCCACCGGAGCGTGGATCGATTTCGTCAATCATGACCTGGGACAGTCCACGCGATATATCGGCGGGACGAAAGGTTCGCACCTCGTGCTGGCCCATGACGAACTGCGCAAAGCCGTTGGTGACCACGAGTTTTTCTTCGAGAACGAAGATGGCCGGATCGTGCTGATCTTTCCTCTGTTCGAGCGCGTCCTGGTGGGTACCACGGACATTCCCATCACAGATCCGGAGCAGGCGCGCTGCACGGATGAGGAACGCGATTACTTGTTGGGGATGATCCGGCGCGTCTTTCCGACCCTTAATGTTACTCAAGAGCAGATTGTTTTTCAGTTCTCAGGCGTCCGGCCCCTATCATATAGCGGCGCGAAGAGCGCCAGCCAGATCACTCGCGACCACAGCATTCAAGTCCTGAGCGGCGATTGGACGGGATTGAGCTTCCCGGTCTATTCCCTGGTGGGCGGAAAATGGACAACTTTCCGCGCCTTCGCCGAACAGGTGACCGATAAGGTCCTGGTTTATTTGGGCCGCACGCGGGACAAAAACACACGCTCACTTCCGATCGGCGGCGGCCGCGGCTACCCGCGCTCAGAGCCGGATCGTAAGCGGCAGATCGAGAGCCTGGCTGCTTGGACCGGACTACCTGTGAAACGCGTGGAGGCGCTCTTCGATCGATACGGCACGCGCGCTGAGCAAGTGGCGGATTTCATTCGCCGCGGGGAAGACCAGGCGGTCCAATCCCTGCCGGATTTCTCGCGGCGCGAGATTGAGTTCCTGGCTGGGCACGAGAAGATCCAGCATCTCGATGATCTGGTCTTGCGCCGGGCGTTGCTAGGGATGTTGGGATTTCTCACGCGTGCACGCGTGGAGGAACTCTCCACCGTCCTTGGGGACGCGCTGGGTTGGGGGAATGACCGGAGTCAAGCCGAGGCGGCGCGTCTGCTCTCGATTCTGGCTGATAGGCATGGGGTCAGACTGTGAAGCGGGGCGTGGTAGAATTTTCTAGATGTCCCCTAAAAAACTGCGCATAGCGATTGTAATACCGGTATTCAACGAAGCGGGCGTGATCCAGCAGATCCACGCCCGCATTTGCGCAGTGGTGGATAAACTTCCCTTCACTATTCACTTTTATTATGTGGATGATGGCTCCGCCGACGGAACTGCAGAGGCGTTGGTCAAGCTTGCGAAACGCGACCGGCGCGTGACGGTCCTGCCGCTCAGCCGGAACTTTGGTCATCAAGCCGCGTTGACTGCCGGACTGGAGCATGCCGAAGGTGATGTGATCATCACGATGGATGGCGATGGCCAGCACCCGCCTGAGATGATCCCGCAAATGCTGCATCTGGTCAAACAGGGGTACGATATCGTCCAGACTCAGCGCATGGACGAGGCCAGGCCTGCTTCATTTAAAAAATGGACCTCCGGAGTGTTTTACCGGTTGATCAACAGCATCAGCGGGACGCATATACTGCCCGGCGCGGCGGATTACCGCGCCTTGTCGCGTAACGCAGTCGATGCATTGAAGTCCATGCCCGAATATCACCGCTTCCTGCGCGGCATGGTGGCCTGGATCGGATATCCAACGGTTATCCTGCCGTATGAACCGGCCGAACGCATCAGCGGGGCGTCCAAGTATTCATTCGGCAAGATGTTCCGCCTGGCGATGGATGCGATCTTCTCCTTCTCCCTCGTTCCGTTATACATCGGGCTGAGCCTGGGTGGCGTTTTGTTTTGCCTGGCTGCGGCCGAGATGATCTATGTGCTCTCGTTCTGGGTCACAGGCCGCACCTCCAGCCTGGCGCCGGGCTGGAGTTCGTTGATGTTCATCATCCTGATCGTGGGCGGCATGCTGATGGTGGTGCTGGGTTTTATCGGCATCTATGTTGGATATATCTTCCAGGAAGTAAAACGACGGCCGATCTATCTGGTCAAGGGCGATACTAAATGAGTGAGTCGCGTTTAGACCCGTTCGTGATCGTATTGCTGCGCCATGGCGAGTCCGTGGGGAATGCCGAAGCGCGTTGGCAGGGTCAATCCGATTTCCCGCTCACGGAAACGGGACGCGCGCAGGCGCGCGCGCTGGCCGAACGCTGGAAGACGGAGAAGCAACATTTTGACCGGATCGTCTGCAGTCCCTTGTCGCGCGCAAAAGAGACCGCCGAGATCCTGGCCGCCGAACTGGATTCAGGCGTGGAGACAGATTCGCTCTGGATGGAACGCAACAACGGCGAATTTTCCGGCCTGACCGCCGGCGAAGCCACCGAGCGTTATCCACGGCCGGATTTCATTAATCCGTATGACGCGGTGGGTGGACAGGGCGAAGGTGACTGGGAATTATTTTTACGCGGCGGGCAGGGCTTGCATAATTTATTGCGACGGCCTTCGGGGCAATATCTGGTTGTCTCTCACGGCGGTTTGCTGAACCAGGTCATGCACGCAGTGGTCGGGATCGCACCGCATGCCAATAATGCCGGACCGCGCTTTAGGTTTGCGAATACCGGTTTTGCGCGCTTGATCTATCATCCCAAACAACATCGCTGGACGATCGATACGCTGAACGACCATGCTCATTGGAAACGCAGCGAGCCGATCTCCATGAGCTAACCCGTTGCAGCCCTCAAGTTCCAAGTCCTTGAAGATCCTGTCCTTTGGCGCCGGCGCCATCGGGACTTATATTGGCGGGAGTCTTGCTTTAGCAGGGCATACTCTGGTTTTCGTGGAACGGCCAACTGGTGTGGAAGAATTACGCAAGCGCGGACTGAGGCTGGACCTGAGTGCAGACGCCCGTCGAAACACGAAAGAAGCATTTGTCATCCCTGCATCG
The DNA here is from genome assembly GCA_964447845.1 of uncultured Anaerolineaceae bacterium. Taxonomy (GTDB): domain Bacteria; phylum Chloroflexota; class Anaerolineae; order Anaerolineales; family Villigracilaceae; genus DASXQN01. The sequence continues at coordinate 2,827 of CAYUUJ010000098.1, read as the reverse complement.
GGATTTGTAGCCTGCGCTTCGTTTGAGGATGCCCTGCGCCATGGACCATTCGATGTGGCGTTATTCGCGCTGAAGTCTTACGACACCGCCGCAGCCCTGCAAGATATCAAACCCATTGCCGCGAAGATGCCGCCTGTGTTATGCCTCTCGAACGGGGTAGACAATGAACCCAGCCTGGCGAACATCCTCGGTGCCGAAAAGGTCATCCACGGGGTTGTAACCACCCCCGTCGGCCGCCGCGCCAAAGGGGATATCGTGCTCGAAAAAGTGCGCGGCGTGGGCATTGGCGCGGGACATGCCTTGTCCGAGTCACTCGCAGCCGCATTCGAAGCCGCGTATCTGAATCCCCGTTCGTTTCCAAATGTGATCAGCATGAAATGGTCCAAATTAATGATCAACCTGCTCGCCAATGCCACCTCGGCTATTTTAGATCTGAATCCGATCGAGGTCTTTGCCAATAACGAACTTTATCAAATGGAGATTCAGATGCTGCGCGAGGGTCTGGCGGTGATGGAAGCTCAAAATATTCCCGTGACGGATCTGCCGGGCATACCCATGCGCGCATTAGCCATCGCAACACGCCTGCCCTGGTGGCTTTCCAAACCCGTGGTGGGCCGCGCAGCCGGCAGCGGACGCGGGGGCAAGATGCCCTCCTTCCATATCGACCTGCACTCCGGACGCGGTAAATCGGAAGTGGAATACCTGCACGGCGCGATCGTGCGGGCGGGGGAAAAATTCGGCGTCCCAACTCCGGTGAACAAAGCGCTGACCGAAACGTTGATGGCCATGACGCGCGGGGAAATTTCGCCGGCCGATTTCGCGCGTCAGCCTGAGAAATTGCTGAAGCGAATTCAGTAAGAGCTTACGCGAAAGGCGCGAAATTTGCGAATTGCGCGAAGATTTTTTGATCTTTTCGCGGCATTCGCCTTGTTCGCGTAATTCGCGTTACAAAAGCCTTTATCCTGAAGTTGGGTTAGAATATTCTTCCTTATGAGCAAGAAAGATTCTTTCAAGTTAGTTACACCTCGCCCGGACGTAGAGATCCATCTCACGGATGGGCGCGTGCTGTCTGGTCCGCGCGGCGCGGCAGTGGGGGATTTTCTCAAAGCCGCGCAAAGACCGTCCGACGCGCCGGTGGTGGCGGCCATCATCAACGGCGACCTGCGTGAATTGACTTTCCCGATGGAAATTGAAGCGCGCGTCCAGCCGGTAACAATGGGCGATTCAGACGGTTCCCGTATCTATCGCCGCTCGCTGACCTTCCTGCTCGAGATGGCATTTTCGGATCTGTTTCCGGAAGCCACGTTAACGATCGACCATTCGCTCTCGTTTGGCGGCTATTTCTGCCAGGTGAGCGGGCGCGGTCCGCTTTCGGAAACCGAGCTGGATACACTAAAGGCTCACATGCAGAAGCTGATCGACGCCGATCTGCCGTTCGAACGGCAGGAAGTCCCGCTGCAGGAGGCGATCGAATATTTTCGCTCGCGCGGCTACGAAGACAAAGTCCATTTGCTGGCCTATCGCAGGAAAGCTTATTTAACGCTCTACCGGCTTGGTGAACGCATGGATTATCACCACGGCTACATGGTGCCGTCCACCGGCTATCTGCGCTGGTATGACCTGTTCGCCACCGGCGGCGGGTTTACGCTGCGCTTTCCGCGGCACAACAATCCGACCGAACTTGTACCTGTCCCTGAATATCCGAAGCTTTTAACCGCCTTCCGTCAATATGGAGACTGGCTCGAACGACTCGGTATCGACAACGTCGGCTCGCTCAACGACGCCATCCTGGCCGGCCGCGGCCACGAGTTGATATTCGTCTCGGAGGCTTTCCACGAAAAGCATCTCTCCGATATCGCGCGCCAAATCGCTGCGCGGCGGGGCGAGACTCACCTGGTGTTGATCGCGGGGCCATCCTCTTCCGGCAAGACCACTTTTGCGCGGCGATTGACGGTTCAAATGCTGGCGCTTGGGGTTTCACCATTCCCTCTGGAATTGGATAACTATTTTCTGGATCGTGACAATACTCCCCCCGGCCCGGACGGGAAACCCGATTTCGAAGCCCTGGATGCCATTGACCTGACTCTTTTGGCGGAGCACCTGCCGCGTCTGATCCAGGGCGAAAAGGTACAGCTCCCGCACTACAACTTCATCACCGGCAAACGCGAGCCGGGCGACGTGATCCAACTCAATCCCGGACAGATGATCCTGCTGGAGGGCATCCACAGCTCCAACCCACGCCTCATCCCGGACAGTATGGCTGGTGAGGCTTTCCGGATCTACGTCTCCGCGCTGACGCAGCTCAATCTGGACCGTCACAACCGGGTTTCCACCACCGACACGCGCCTGATCCGCCGCATCGTGCGCGACGCGCGCGAACGCGGCTACACCGCCGCGCAGACCATCTCGCGCTGGGAGTCCGTGCGCGAGGGCGAGAAGCGATATATTTTTCCATTCCAGGAAAATGCGGATGTGATGTTCAACTCTGCCCTGGTATACGAACTCTCTGCTCTGAAGCTGTTAGCCGAGCCGCTCCTGCGGCAGGTCGCGTACGGCACACCCGAATACATCGAGGCCAAACGCCTGCTGGCTTTCCTGGAATGGTTCCTGCCGCTCGAAATTGACCTGATCCCGGAGACCTCGATCGTGCGCGAGTTCGTCGGCGGCTCGATCCTGCATGATTTTAAGATCTGGAAGGGGTGGAGGAAGTTGTAAACTTTTTTTAACGCGAATGACACGAAATTTGCGAATTACGCGAAAATCTTCTGGTCTGTTCGCGATATTCGCCCGGTTCGCGTAATTCGCGTTAGATCGTTAGAACGATTAG
>CAYUUJ010000097.1:0-7265 GCA_964447845.1 uncultured Anaerolineaceae bacterium | reverse complement strand
AACTGGTCTTCCGTGACGTAGATATGCGCGTCGTTCATTTGCATGGAGCGCACACGCATCAACCCGAAAAGTTCGCCCGATTTTTCGTACCGGTAGCACGTCCCGTATTCGGCCAGCCGGACCGGCAGGTCGCGATAGGAATGCTGTTTCGCAGCGAAGATCTTATGGTGCATCGGACAGTTCATCGGTTTGACGTAATACTTGACGCCTTCCAGCTCCATGGGCGGATACATGGATTCGGCGTAGTAGGGCAGGTGGCCGGAGCGAATGAACAGGTCTTCCTTCGTCAGGTTCGGCGTTCGGACGCGCATGTAGCCTGCCTTGTCTTCCATCTCCTTGGCAAGTTTTTCCAATTCATCGATCAGCACACCGCCGTTGGGCAGCCAGAGCGGCAGACCGGGCCCCACCTCGTCGTCGAAGATGAAGATCTCGAGTTCCCTGCCGAGTTTGCGGTGATCGCGCTTCTTGGCTTCCTCCAACTGCGCCAGATAATCCTTCAACTGCTGCGCCGAATCCCAGGCCGTGCCGTAGATGCGCTGCAGCATCTTGTTCTTCTCGTCGCCGCGCCAATAGGCACCCGCCACCGACATCAATTTGACGGCGTCCGGTTTGATCTGTTTCGTATTCTCCACATGCGGACCGCGGCACAGGTCCACAAACGTATCCTGCTGGTAGATCGAGATCTCAGGTTTCACTTCGAGCGGGTTGCCGTATTCATCCAGCCCGCCTTTCTCGAGGCCGTCGATCAGCTCAAGCTTGTACGGTTGATCCTTGAAGATCCGGCGCGCTTCCTCGGCCGAAACGATCTTTTTGACGAAGTCGTGCCTGCCGGCGATGATCTGGCGCATGCGCTTTTCAAACTGCTCGAGGTCTTCAGGCGTCAGGTTGCGCGGCAGGTCGAAGTCGTAATAGAAGCCGTTCTCCACCGGCGGGCCGATGGTGATCTTGGCTTCCGGGAACATCTCGAGCACCGCCTGCGCCATGATGTGCGCGGCCGAGTGCCGGATCTTGTAGAGCTGTGAGTCTTCGTAGCGTTCCTGTTTTTGTTCTGCCATTTTCGCTTCCTTTCGACGATGGACTTCGGACCATGGACTGCAAGCCGTTGTCCATCGTCCACGGTCTGCCGTCCAAATAAAAAAATACCCTCGCCCAAACACGGGGCGAGAGCACTGATGTGTCACGCGGTTCCACCCGACTTGTCCCATCCGGTGGTCGAGTAGAGGCGCTTCAGCGCCACGTATCGAGACCAGAAAACAGGACATCTCGTTCAGCCGCTAACGGGGCTAACCGTTTTCCTTATTGGTACGGGCGACCCATTGGGTCGCCCCTACGTTCAGGTTCACGCTCGCGGGTGGTTTTCGGCGGTGGGACCCTGGCGCCGGCTCTCAATCAATGCCTGCACTCCCTGTCGGTTCCCGGATCGCGTACTCTTCCCGGTCTTCGCGTTATAAAAAAATTATGTACGGACGACCAATTGGGTCGCCCCTACTGTGGGCGGAATAGGGCTCGAACCTACGACCTCTGCGATGTCAACGCAGTGCTCTAACCAACTGAGCTACCCGCCCGGGAGGGACACATTATAACGAGGGCGGATGGTTTTGGCAATACAGACCTATTTTACCTTGCACGCCACCAGCGTCACATCATCGACCAGTGGGCTGTCGCTTGAATGAACCTTCAAAGCCCGCAATATCCTTTGGATCAATTCTTCCACAGACGCATCTGCGTGTTGATGCACAACCTCGGCCAGTTTATCTTCACCGAATTCCAACCCCTCGGAGTCGGAGGCCTCCGTCACTCCGTCGGTATACAGCAGGAGTGTATCGCCTGGTTCCAGTTTCACTTCTTCTGCGCGCAGCAGGAATCCATCCATCAACCCGATGGCCGGACCGGTAGGATGCAGCCAGGTTTCTCCTCCGGCGGCAGCATGATGCACATAGGCGGAGTTGTGTCCGGCGTTGGCGTAGGTCAGTATCCGGGTGTGCGGGTCGAATTTTGCGAAGAAGATGGTCACAAAGGTGGTGAAGTTGATGTTGTGCATATAGACGCGATTTATGCGTTCCAGCACATCCACCGGGGAAACCGCCTCAGGCACAAGTGTGTGAAAGGCCATCTGCAGGCTGGTCATCAACATGCCGGCCGAGACGCCATGTCCGCTCACGTCCGCCATGACGAATCCGTGAGCGCCATCCTTGAAGTCCACGAAATCGAAATAGTCGCCGCTCACGATCTGAGCCGGGCGGCTGAAAGCGGCGATGTCCATCCCGTCTATCGCCGGCACGTGTTGGGGGAGCAGGGCGCGTTGAACCACCTGTGATAATTCGAGCTCGGTCTCCAATTCCCGGAGCTGTTCTTCCGTAAAATGGCCCAGGCACACGGTAGCCGTGTAATCCATCTGCAGAAGCTCGCTATCCACCTGTTCGTGACAGACTTCGCAGATCCCGAATGTCCCCGCCTCGATCTTCTCAAGCGAATTGTCGATCACGTGCAGATGCTCTTCCACATTTGTTTCATCCACGCAGCCAAGTTGAACTTCCTGTTTTTCCTCAGGCGTGGCCTCCAGCCAGTGATACAGGTTGTCCCGTTTTTGTTCCAGGCCGGATTGGATATCATTGAAAATTTTGTTTGCCATGCTCGCCTCACCGCTGATTAACATACAGAACAAAGGTTCTATATTGTAGCAGAAATCAATTTCAGAATCAAGCGCAAATTTTTCCAGGGCCCGATCTTGTTATCAAGACCCTTCCGGATATGGCTCTCTTACGCAAAAAATTAACTTAATTGCATGCGGTATAATCGCTGGCTATGCCTCGCCGTAAAGCACCTGAAGATTTATCCGTTGAAGAGCTGCGCCGACTGCTGGTTGAAAAACGACGCGGCACGCGCAAGGAACGCCTTGAACACTATCGCCGTACCGGCAGGGTGGTGACCCTTGAACCGGATTTACCGGATAATTTTTGGGACGAGTCTTCCTCTCCGGTGGTGGATACACCCGAATCGAATGACTCCGCTCCCGAAGCCCCGCGCCGCCGCGTTGCGGACCGATTGTTACTGGCAGTTGAAGTGATCGCGGTCATCGGGCTGGTCGGAATATTGTTGAGCGGTCTCGGCCTGCTGCGTGACTTGAACCGCGAGGTGGCGGCCGCACTCAATCCTGAAACACCCACACCAACGCCGCTGGTCATGGCTGTCGTGCTGCCTTCAGGGCATACCCCGCCGGATGCGCAGGGCAACACTCGTCCGAATGAGGCCGAGATCCCTGAACATCTGCGTCCAATGGTGCAATCCCTGGCGAACATCACTGCCCCAACGCCAAGTGTGCAACAGGCGATCCGCATACAAATTCCCTCCTTAAACGTGGACGCGCCGGTTGTGCAGGGAGATGGCTGGGAACAGCTCAAGAAGGGAGTCGCTCAACATATCGGCTCCGCGGACCCCGGTCAGAATGGGAACGTGGTCCTGTCAGCTCATAACGATGTGTATGGCGAGCTGTTCCGTTTCCTGGATAAACTTCAGCCCGGTGATCAAGTCATCTTATATACACAACAGCGCCAGTATACATATGTCGTCGACCGGACCGTGCTTGTCAAACCGACACAAGTGGAGGTCATGGCTCCCACGGTCGACTCAACTGTAACGCTGATCTCGTGTTACCCTTATCTCGTGGATTCAGACCGCATCGTGGTCTTTGCAAAACTTTTGAATTAGGAGCCAACATGTCAAAAAAACATAAACGCAATGCCAATCGTTCCATGTCCGCCATTCCCGCCTCACGCGTTGAATTCAATCCGGATTACTCGCATGTCAAACGCGACCTGACCCGGATCGGTATTCTGGCGGGCACGTTTTTTGTGATCCTGATTGCGTTGTCATTCTTTCTTCGATAATAAATATAGCCACGGATCCTGCGGCGGATTTACACGAAAAATTTTTGACCGCCGTCCGCCGAAGGATTCGCGGCTGAGGAGTTCTGATATGTCACGTATGTTCGTACCCGGCCCGGTGGACGTGGCCGATGAAGTGCTTCAAGCACAAGCGCAGCCGATGCTGCCGCACCGCAGCAAGGAATTCGAGGCCATTTACCGCCGCGTTTCCGAAAAATCCCAGCAATTGTTCTTCACCAATTATCGCGTCTTCCTGACGGCTTCCTCAGGCACCGGATTGCAGGAAGCTGCCATCCGAAATTTCGTCCATCGAAATGTGCTCGTGTGTGTGAACGGCGCCTTCGCAGAACGTTGGTATGACGTCGCCGTTTCGAACGGGAAGCAGGCGGAAAAACTTTCCTTCGAATGGGACCAGCCGGTCGATCCGGACCGGGTGGCTGAGGCCGTTAAAAAGGGCAAACACGAAGCTGTGACCATCATCCACAACGAAACCTCCACCGGTTTGCAAAACCCCGTCAAGGAAGTAGCTCAGGCGGTTCATGCAGTCTCGCCCGATACCTTCGTCTTCGTCGACGCGGTCTCCTCGATCGGGGGCGCGAAGATCGAGATGGACGCCTGGGGCATCGACATGCTGCTCACCTCTTCGCAAAAATGCATCGCTCTTCCGCCGGGCCTGGCGCTCGGTGCGGTCTCCGATCGCGCGATGGAGAAGGCTGCGAAAGTGGAGAACCGCGGCTGGTACTTCGACCTGGTCCGCATGGAGAAACATCGCCTGAAGGATTCCTCGCCTGCCACGCCGGCCATGTCTCTTATTTATGCGCTGGACTTGCAGCTTGACCGTATTTTTGAAGAGGGACTCGAAAACCGTTTCACCCGTCATTCGGCCATGGCCACGCGTGTGCAGGAGTGGGCGGAGGCGCACGACCAATCCATTTACGCGCCGGCAGGCTACCGCTCGCAGACCGTCACCACGGTCCGTAATGAACGCAACATCGACATTTCGGAGCTGAATACTTTTCTCAAAAAGCGTGAGATGCGCATCGCCAACGGCTACGGTCAATTGAAAAACGTCACCTACCGGATCGCGCATATGGGGGAGACCCAACCAGGCGACGTGGATGACTTGATGATTGCGATGGAAGAATTCCTGAAGCAATAAGATTAAACTTCCTAAATATAAAAGTGCAGTGGGCGGCAATTGCCGCCCACTGCACTTTTAATCTCGATCCCGATGACAGGCTCATTCAGCTGCGATCACGATGACCTTGTCTTCAGGTGCAAAGGTCACCAGATCGGATTTTTTAGGATTGGTGTGGACGCCATTAGATCTTTCGGCGCTCCCAGCTTCAGACGTGATCCGGTACCCGATGGCCGTTTGTCCATGCCGGCGGGCAGCCTCCGTCACGGTATAAAAATTAACCGGTTTGCCGTTCGTCACATAATCGCCCGACGGTTTAAGATAGATCTCCGAGCCTTCCGGGTCGAAGATATCGTTGAAGACGTCAAACAGGTCGCCATTTTCGGCCAGTTGGGACATCATCAGGCTGACCAGATGCTCGCTAACGATGAAATCGTCCACTTTGGCTACTTCAGCCAGTTCACGATTGCGCAGATCCAGCATCTCGCTGACGATCGAGAAAGGAGTTTGATCGCGCATGGCGATATCGCGCAGGTGCAGCAGCGTCACCAGCGTCTTGGCGTCGGCTTCCTGGGGCTCGAGGGTGCTGTAAGCCAGCACGATGACATGGTCGTAATCAAAGATGTTCAAGCTGTCCAACAGGGTGCGGTCGGTGGTATCGCCTTCCTGGGTGATCACTTTCTGGTTCTTCAGTTTGCTGCAACTTAAGCGGATCTGTTTATCCACGCCGTAGATATCCGCCACGACAGTCACCTGTGATCCTTTGGCCACGTAATTATCCAGCTCGCAGATGATTGTGGTGCCGCTGCGGTTCCAACCTATCACCAGGCATTTTTCCGGCTTACGCCTGGGCGCTTTCCCATTGGACCGGATCAGGCTTTCGTCCAGGGGGAGGCGGGAAAGTCCCGAGAGACGGATCGTGTCGTCGTCGGCCGAAAGCGCAAAGATCTGGTCGTCCGGCTGGATGCGCGTGTCCATTGGAGGATTCATCAAAATTGCGCCATCGGTCTTCCGCACGCCCATCACGCACGAGTCTTCATACATGAGCAAAGCCTCGCCATACTTTTTGCCGGAGAGCGTCGGTTCGTGCTTGAAATAGATCTCGTCGCCGCCGAAGTTCATCATTTCGGTATATACCAAAGATAGACCGGATTGACGGGAGGTCTGGGCCACAACGCGTGCGATCAGATCGCCGGTCCAGATGGCCTGCAGGATGTCTTTTCCGCCGATCATTTTGAGAACCTGCAGATTCTGTTGATCGCTGATCTGGGTCACGATGTGATATGCCTCCGGCCGGCGATTTGGATTATTGGTGATCGCCAGCACAGTTTTGATGACGTCCGTATCCGGGTCATTGTTTTCGGGGGGAAGAATAATAATGGAACGCGCGGTGTGTGGATTGGCGATCTCCAGGTCTGTCAGGTCGATCGGGCTGCCCGAACGGCAAATGATGCGCAGCGCGCCTTTAAGCTCCACTCGTTCGCGGATCTCATCTTCCATCTCCACCTTGTCCTTGTCCGCCAGGATCACGATGCGTGCCTTTCGCTGGTTCTCGTTGGCGGTGATCAGTTCCGATAATACCGTGAAGACATGCGTGGACCAGCCCAGGATCAGGATGTGATCCTGTTCCAGTACCAGCGAACGGCCTTTGCGCAGGCGGCCCATCTGGGTCTCCAGCCCGTTGCTGATCACGCCGATCAAGCTGCTGACGACAAAGACACCGCCCAATGTGACAAACAGCATCACCAGGCGGAACTCCGTGCCGGTGTCGCCGCCCATCGTCCCTGAATCAAGCGTGCGCATCAAGCTGGCCCAGGTGGCCTCTGGGAAGTTTAAGGGCTCGCCATCCGATTGAGTAAAACCTGCCAGGGCGATCACCGCTCCTGCCAGAGTGATCACGATCAGCGAAAGGATGAACAGCATGCCCATCATGGCCGGTGTGCCGCGTGACATGACGTTATCAAAAAAATATTGAAACTTTTGCCGAAAACTCGGTTTATGAGCCATGCAGCCTCCTCAAGTTGGCAGAATTATAGCCAGTTTTGCCGGAAACTCATCCCGTACCTCTTTCCCATAATGAACTTGCAAGATACGGACGAGCTTTAACGCAAAGGCGCAAAGCCGCAATGGTTCTTTTTGGATTTTCTTTGCGACGCGGTGACTTTGCGTTAAGCCTCCCGGCGCTGTTGCGAAGGTTTGGTCCGGGCTTTGCACGTTTGATATAATCGCGCGAGGAGTATTTT
>CAYUUJ010000096.1:0-7286 GCA_964447845.1 uncultured Anaerolineaceae bacterium | reverse complement strand
AGCTCAGGCTCAAAACTGGCTATTACAAACGAAAGGCGGAATTCGATATTCGAGTATCGAATATCGAATTATCGAATATCGCCTCTCTCTTTTCCCTCCCGGACCGCGCGCAACTTGAACAAATCCTGGGTAAAGATGGCTTGCGAAGCCTGCTCTCTGAGGCAGATGAGATTGTGGCCGGTAACGTGCGTCTGTTTGGCGGCGAACCTGTTCCTCTTCAGCTTACTTTCGATCAGCCTCTCCAGCATTGGACAGCTTACGAAACCAATCCAAGCCTGATCACCAATCTACAATCTTCAATCTCAGATCTAAAATTCCTGTGGGAGCCTGCCCGTTTTGGTTGGGTTTTTACTTTAGGGCGCGCCTATCATCTCACCGGCGACCACCGATACGCCGAAGCTTTCTGGAAATATTTCGAAATTTTTATCGCGGGCAATCCACCCTATCTCGGTCCACACTGGATGAACGGTCAGGAGGTGGCGATCCGGTTGATGGCGCTCGTCTGGGTGGACCACGCCCTTGCTGCCTCACCAGCCTCGAGTCCGGCACGACGCGTATGGTTGGCTGAGTCCGTTTCTCACCACGCGGCGCGCATCCCGCCCACGCTTATTTACGCACGTTCGCAAAACAACAATCACCTCATTACCGAAGCTGCCGCGTTGTACACTGCCGGTCTCGCGTTGGGGCAATCGAATTGGCGCGCCCTCGGCTGGCGCTGGTTCAACTGGGCTGTGCGTCATCAGATCAGCGGCTACGGCGAATACATCCAGCATTCGACCAATTATCACCGGCTGATGCTCCAGACCGCGCTGTGGGTGAACGCGATTAAAAAGGACGACTGGCCGCGCACGACCGCGCAGATGTTGACGCGCGCAGCGCATTGGCTGTTCTCAATGTTGGATCCCGTTACCGGCCGGACTCCAAATCTGGGTTCCAACGACGGATCATCCATTTTTCTGTTGAGCATTTGCTCATTTGCTGATTTCCGGCCGGTTGCACAAGCCGCGGCCCGGGCATTTCCAGGATCGCAGATGCCCCCAGGAATTTGGGATGAGCTGTCCGCCTGGCTTTCACCCTCCGAAGGTGCGGGTGTTCTTCCCGCCAAAAAAACGTATCAGCCTGGCGATTATCTGGCCGACAACCTGCATGCAAAGAATTCCTGGGCTTATTTACGCGCTTCGCGTTTCCGCTCGCGACTCTCTCACATGGACCAACTTCACTTTGACCTGTGGTGGCGTGGACTCAACGTCACGCAGGATGCAGGGACTTATCTCTACAATGCGGACCCGCCCTGGGATAATGCGCTGGTCACGACCCGCGTGCATAATACGGTCATGGTCGATGGCCGTGAGCAGATGACCCGCGGCGGCCGCTTCCTAACCCTGGATTGGTTCCCGGCGTATTCAAGAACTACATTCGAACGCGAGCAGAACATCCTTCAGCGCGTCAGCGCCTACCACAAAGGGTATCGCAAGCTGGGCGTGCACCATGAGCGGACAGTTACTGTTTATACAGATGAACGCTGGCAGATACACGACAATTTGAAAGTTGAAAGCGACGTCCTGAGCCGTCGCGCTGACTGGCACGCCCGTGTCGAAGCGTTGTCGGAGGATTTAAGCTTTAGCGCTCCTGAGCGTACGTTTCGCCTTCACTGGATGTTGATAGACGGGGAATGGAAGATCGAAAACCAGGGGTCGGGAGTCGGGATTCAGATAAAATCATCCCAAGGTCTGATCCGCTTACATATTAATGTTCAACCTTCCAACCTTCAACTTTTAACTTCTCTCGTACGCGCGGGTGAACTCCTGTACGGCGAGCGTGATGTGTTGACCATCGACGGTTGGATCTCGCCGACCTATGGAGTCAAGATCCCGGCGCTGTCCCTGGCTGTGGAAGTAAAATCTTCAGAGACGGTTCACTTCACCAGTGAATTCACCTTTCCGAATTAAGTGCCTGCGACCCCAATTATTATGAGATTGCTCCCCGCAGGCTCGCACTAACGGATTCGAAAAATGCATATTCTGATCATTCACCAGGCTTTTGCCGCTCTCGATGAGCCCGGCGGCACGCGTCATTACGAGCTGGCGAGTTTTCTGGTTGCACAGGGACATAAAGTGACTGTCATCGCCTCATCGGTGAGTTACTTAACGGGTTCGATTTCACCTCTCTCGTCGGGAAAGGGGATAGGGGTTGGGGCGAATCTGACGATTTTACGCGCTCCCGCTTATGCTGCCCATCACCAGTCATTTTTTCAACGCCTGCTGGCATTTTTTAGTTTTATGCTTTCATCCTTTTTCCTCGGTCTACGAGTTCGAAATGTGGACGTCGTCTGGGGCACATCCCCGCCGATCTTTCAAGGATTTACTGCCTGGGTGCTGGCACGGTTGAAAGGTGCGCGGTTCTTGTTCGAGGTGCGGGATCTGTGGCCGCTGTTTGCGATAGCCGTGGGTGTCTTGAAGAATCCGATCTTGATCCGCCTGTCCGAAAGGTTGGAACGCTTCTTGTACCGCCGCGCGGATCGGGTGATAGTGAATAGCCCGGGTTTTTTGAGCCATGTTGAAGGGCGGGGGGCGCAGCGAGTGGAATTGATCCCGAACGGCTCGGACCCGTCCATGTTCGATCCATCCAATGATGGCGCAGCTTTTCGTGACAACCATAATTTGGATGCTAAGTTCGTGGTTATGTACGCCGGCGCGCATGGGATTTCCAATGACCTGGAAGTGGTGTTGGAGGCTGCGCAGCTGTTGGCCGATGAGAAAGACATTCAGATCGTGCTGCTCGGGGATGGGAAGGAAAAGTCTGCGCTGCAGACGCGCGCCCGGTCACTCGGGTTGTCGAATGTGACTTTTCTTCCGCCTATGGCGAAGAATGAAATTCCTGGTGCGCTTGCAGGTGCAGACGCCTGCCTGGCCATTCTTAAGCCGTTGGATGAATACAAGACCACCTATCCAAACAAAGTCTTCGATTACATGGCTGCCGGACGGCCCGTGATCCTCGCCATAGACGGAGTCATCCGCGATGTAGTGGAGTCTGCGGGCTGTGGATTATTCGTGCAGCCGGGTCATCCAGAAGAGTTGGCAAAAGGTATTCGCGAATTGGCTCGCGATAAAAAACACTCGCGGAAAATGGGTTTGCAGGGGCGGATGTATCTGGAGCAGAATTTCAGCCGGACACGGATGGGTGAGAAGTTGGTAAAACTCCTGGAGGAGATGCTACAAGGATGAGTGAGGCTCAGCTGCGCTGGGAAGATCCTGAATGGTTGCAAAAAGCCGGCGATTGGATTCGCGCTGAGACGGAGCGAAGGAAAATTCAGATCACAGGTCCGATCGAACAACCGCATATCTATCCATGGTCTACTGTGTTGCGCGTTCCCACGGAAGATGGCATGCTGTTCTTTAAGGCCACTGCGCCGGAGACTGTCTATGAAGCTGCAATGACCCGGGCTTTGGCCGGCTGGTATCCGGATCGCATGCCGGACCTGGTGGCTGTAGATCCTCAACAAGGCTGGATGCTGATGCGTGATGGGGGAGAGCCCTTGCGCGTTTCGATCCGGGCGACGCAAGACGTCCGGCCATGGACACCGGTTATCGCCCTCTACGCTGAATTGCAGATCGGCGTCATTGAACATGTGACCGAGCTGCTGGCTCTCGGCATCCCGGACTGGCGCCTGACGCGCTTGCCCGAGTTGTATGCCCAATTACTGACAGACACGGATAGCTTGCGCTTGGGGTATGAAGGCGGGCTGACCGCTGACGAGTTTCAACGCGTGAAAGATCTGACATCTCGTTTCGCCGGGATCTGTATCGAGCTGGCTGGATTTGAGATCCCGGAAACGCTCAACCATGGAGATTTTCATGACGGCAATGTGCTGATAAAGAACGGCCGCGTGACCTTGTTTGATTGGGGTGATGGAAATATTACTCATCCCTTTGTCACGCTGCGTACCTTTTTCGTGAGCATCGAGAATTCGCTTAAATTGGAGGATTATGCTTTCACGCCTGAGATGACGGCGTTACTGCATGTTTACCTTGAACCATGGCAGGGCTTTACAAACAGGGAAAACCTATTGGCTGCATTTTCGCTCTCACGCAGCGTGGCTGCCATCGTCAAAGCGCTTGCCTGGCACCAGACAGTCTCCAGGCTCGAAGATCCGTTGCGCGAAAAATATGCAGGCATCGTGCCTGAGTTGTTGCGTGAATTTATGATCTACGAAAAAATGCCATCCTCATGATCAAGGAGAGATATGATCGAGCCGATTGATCTCGTGCAAAAATTTAGCTTGTTTTCCGAGCCTTGGAGCCCAAAAGTGGTTGGCGAACTCAACGACAGTTTTGTGAAGTTGGTCCGGCTGAGAGGCGAATTCGTATGGCATCATCACGATCACGAGGATGAACTTTTCCTGGTTATCGAGGGAAAACTGGTCATCAAATTACGTGAGCGTGACTTGATCATTTATGCAGGCCAGTTCGTGATCATCCCGAAAGGCGTGGAACATATGCCGGTGGCGTAGCATGAGGTGCTCGTGATGTTACTGGAGCCGAAAGCCACACTTAACACCGGGAATGTGAAAAACGAAAGAACGGTTGAGGGGGAATGGATCTGAGCTGGGAAGATTCATGGTTCTGCCGGCCACGAATCCAAATCTTGTAGATCGATCGGGAAATTAATGAAACGGTAACGGCCGTAGGGGCGCAGCATGCTGCGCCCCTACGGCCTTCAAGGGGAACTTTTACATTACCCTTCTCGTCCTGAGTGCAACGCCGTTTCCAATCTATTCTCAGGAGGAGAACCATGAATTCCCGCATCGCCCAGCTCGTCCCATTGATCGCGGCAGTCGCACTCGTTCTGGCTGCCTGCGGCCCTGCAGCCGGGGCTGCAACTGAAGCGTCCTCACAGGATGAGGCGCTTTTTAAATCCATGTCCGAGTCTTACGCCGAGGCACCCGCCGCCGGTATGGAGGCACCGAATGACGCCAATGCTGTCGGCGCTCCGCTGCCCCTGCCGACGGCCGGTGTTTTTGAACTGGGTGAAGCGGACCCGGACTCGGCGCCTGCCTCGGCCGGAAGACTGATCATCAAAAATGCCGACATTCGCCTGATGGTGGCCGACACAGACGTGGCCGTGGACCGCGCCATACAGATCGTCGGCGACCTGGGCGGGTATATCGTCAGTTCGCGGGTCTGGTATCAGGATTATTACGGTCACAACCTGAAATATGCCACCATCACGATCGGCGTGCCTGTCGAGCAGTTTGAACGTGCCCTGAGCCGCATGCGCGGACTATCCGTGAAAGTGGTGGACGAGTCGGCCTCGGGTGAAGACGTCACCGATCAGTATGTAGACTTGCAGTCGCAGGTGACCAACCTGGAAGCCACGCGCGAGCGCATCAAATCCTTTCTCGAACAAGCTCAGAATGTGGACGAGGCTCTGCGCATCAATCAGCAGCTCTCAGAGATCGAACGCCAGATCGAACAGATAAAAGGACAGATCAATTACCTGTCTGATCGCTCAGCCTATTCGACCATCACGGTCAACCTCGAGCCGGAACTGCCGAAACTCGTCTCCACGCCCACTCCCACGCCGACGCCCGTTTTATGGGACCCAGGCAATACCTTCAAGGATGCCAAGGGGACAGTCACCCTGGCGTATCAAGGCATCTTCGATTTTCTGATCTGGTTCCTGGTGGTGTTGGTGCCGATCCTGGCCCCGCCGCTCTTGATCGCATGGGGTATATGGCGATTGGTGTCTCGCAAGCAGAAATAAAACCCACCATTGATCCTTCAGCGAATTTTTTACGGACATGCCCGACTCAATTTGGAGCCGGGCATGTCGTTTATTGAGAATTTCTATCGTTCGGTTCGAAGATGATCCTTATCCCCGATCCGTGAAATCAGCGTAATCCGTGGCTAAGAATATTTTTTGAGTCTTTACACTTTCAATCGCCACAATCCCAGCGGCTCATCAAACCCTTTAATTTCGGTTTGAAAACGGCTGAGCGCCATGGGACCGGCGTTCTTCTCAAGGAATTGCCCCACTTCGGGATCAGAGCGGATGGCGTCTGAGAAGACGATCTCGCCGCCGGTGGAGAAATTCGGCAGGCGCGCCGCAACATTAACCGTGGACCCGAAATAATCCAGTCGGTCATTCATGTTGACAACGATGCACGGCCCATGATGGATGCCCACCTTCAGCCATAACCTCGGTTCAAGGCGCGCCAGTTTCTTTTGTGCAGCCCAGATGGCGAGCAGGCTGGCCGCCGGCCGCCGAAACGCAGCCATGACTGAATCTCCCATGGTCTTCACGATCGCGCCGCCTTCTGCAGCCACAGCTTCTTCCAGGGCGGCGAAATGTTCTTGTACGCGGCCAAAGGCGGACGCGTCACCGATATCCCGATACAGTTTGGTGGAACCGCGTAGATCGGTGAACATCAAGGTCACCGAACCAACCGAGATCTCCTCGCCGGGTCGCAGCACTTCGCTTGCGAACAGGTCCCGAAAGACCTGCAACGTGGTCACGTCCGCGGCTGTGGCGGCCTGGTCGCTCCAGGCAGTGCGGCCCAACTCAAAAGTTTGGACTTTATCCGTGCGGTTGATCAACTGGATGCGCGGGGTGAGCCCCATGGGAGTCTCTCCATACGGCCAGCCTGTGGAGTGAGCGCGGACTTCCACTTTAGCGGGGCCTTCGGAAAGCGCCACCATCGCCTGCGAACCGGGCAGGCTCTTGGTGCGCGCTGTATAGCGGCCCTGTGCCAGCAAAGCATCCACGGGCAGTTCTTCACCGGCCGGCACGAGCAGGGACATAATAAGGTGAGGTTGTCGCTGCGGGCTGCCGACGCAAAACTCCACGCTGGCATTCACGGCTCGTACCGATGGGTTGGGGCGAAAGATGACCTCCACGTTGTGATCGAAATTGGTCTTGAAATCGATCTTGCATGTGTTGCAGTGCGAATCCCCGCGCACGTCTTCCAGATGTCCGTGGCCCTCGCTGACGCCGCGGCATTCCGGGCACAACAATTCCCAGTACATGTCCAGCAAGCCGGTGCGGGTGGCGCGCAGGAAGGATTCCAACACAGTCCGACGCGGCTGATTCCATGCATCCGCCAGCGCATACGGCCGCATGCGTTGGACGGAAATATCGTCGGCTCGATGCAGAAATTCGTAAATGTGAGTCAGGATCGTTTCGCTGACGTTTTGCTGTACCAGCAGTTTGCTCAAGATCTGGAATCGCTGGTGGCCGCTCTGGGTGAGTTTCCGCCACCGCAGCGTGGTCAATACTGTGCCCCCGTG
>CAYUUJ010000095.1:0-7302 GCA_964447845.1 uncultured Anaerolineaceae bacterium | reverse complement strand
CCAGTTATGTTCGGAATCCAACCAGGTGACTGTTTGCTGGCTGCTGAGGCTTTCCTGGCCGGTCTCGTCCGTATAACGCCAGCGCCACCAGATGGTGGTACCGGGCGGCAGGGACCCGGACTGGCGCATATCCCAGGTCCACTCGGCCTGTACGGTTTTGCCTGGTGCAAATTGGGGATACGCCTTGGCGATCACCTCGCCGCAGGTCAGCTGCAAGGTGCCATATTCCAGCACCAGCGAGTTGATGGTGGCAGTGCTTTCGATCGTTGCTTCGAATGTGATGGTATTGGGGAAATCGAGGCTGGCCTGGTCTTGTCTTCCGCCGGCCGGCGCCGCAGCCGAAACAAGGGTTCCTGGAAACGCAATGGCGAGAACCAAGCTCAAAACAAAAAGTATCTTTACCCTCATATTTCAAGTCTCCGGCGAGCGTGAAAGTCCCGGCAACTATATCATGCTTTCCGAAGGGTATTTTTTCCAAAGAGAACGGCAAAACGCGCGGCTCCCAGCCGTACCGGGGTGGTTAATTGACGCATGCCTCCCAAGCATGTATAATCCTTCCAATTCCTGCCCGTTTTGATGGGTTTTTTATTGGCAACAGCGTAGGCAGACGAGGCAGAATTCTGTTTTGGACTTGCAATTAGGCAATTTCAGGTTTGGATTTATATTCAAAAGCAGTAATGAGGCCCAATGGCGCTGCGCGGAAACTTACGCGATTTCACCATCACACAACTGCTTAACCTGATCAACCTGGCCAGCAAAACCGGGACCTTGGTCGTGGATGGTCCCAATGAGCAGGCGTATGTTGCCTTTCGGGATGGGAAATTATCCTACGCTCAGGTCGGCCAGGAGGATAACAGCCTGGCGAGCGTTTTACACAAGGCCAACAAACTCAACGCCAACCAGTATCGCGCCATCATGGAGCGCAGCGGGAAGATGACGGACAAGGAGCTTGGCCTGCTGTTGATCAATGCGGGCTATGTTACGCAGGAAGACATTTTGCTTAACCTGCAGTCCAACTTTACCGAAATATTACGACGTTTGTTCACCTGGGTGGAGGGTTCCTTCCGTTTTGAGGCGGAGATGCTGCCTCCGGAGGACCGCATCAACGTCCGGCTGGACCTGGAGAACATTATCATTGAAGGCTCGCGTCAGTTACGCGAGTGGGAGCAATTGCAGGACGAGATCCCGAGCCTGGAGATGGCGCTCATGTTCACCCAGCGCCCGTTGACCAACGTCAATTTGAGCGTGGAAGAGTGGCGCGTGGTCAAGTTCATCAATCCGAAGAATACGCTGAAGCAGATCGCCAGCGCCAGCAAGCTGAACGACCTGGAGATCCGCCGCATCGTGTATGGTCTCCTGCAGGCCGGCCTGGTTGAGATCGTACGCGCCGAAGGCGTCGTGATCCCGATGAACCCGAAGATGTTCCCCACCCAGGACAAAGAAGAACAAAAATCGCTGATCAATAAATTGATCGGCCGCATTCGTACGATGTAATCATTTTTCGAGGAATTGAGATTATGCAAACGGTCAAAATGGTGGTGACAGGCCCATTCAGTGCAGGCAAGACGGAGTTCATCCAATCGGTGAGCGAAATTGACGTCGTCTCCACCGAACGGAAGATCTCGTCCGCGGGGGAGCGCGCCGTAAAAGAAGCGACCACCGTGGCGATGGACTTCGGCCGCATCACCGTGGACGAGGACCTGGTCCTGTACCTATTCGGAACCCCGGGCCAAAAAAGGTTCGACTTCATGTGGGAGATCCTATCTGAAGGCATGCTGGGTTTCATTGTCATGGTGGATAGCACCCGCCCCGAGACCTTCCGCGAAGCGCGCTCGATCCTCGAAACGTTCCGCGCCTACGCGCCCACGCCCTACGTCGTGACCGCCAATAAGCAGGACAGACCGGATGCCTGGGATCTGGAAGATATGCGGCATGCGTTGCGCCTGGACGGCAAGACGAAGCTTTTACCCTGTGTCGCCACCGACCGCGAGAAAGTTAAAACTGTTTTGCTGGAGCTCCTGTACAGTATTCTTGCCGAAATGGAGTCTGGAAAATAGAAAGCCCAGGCTAGTCAATCAAGCGTGTCTTCCATCACTACTGATCAGGGTATCGTACATTATGAGGTCTATGGGCGTGGTAAACCGGTAATCCTGCTGCACGGATACCAGGGATCCTGGGGACTGTGGCAGCAGACGATGGCGTACCTGGGGGCTTTTTATCGCACGTATGCAATGGATTTCTGGGGCTTCGGGGAATCAGGCACAAGGCTCGGCACTTTTGAAGTAAAAGATTTCACCAGTCTGGTCAATCAATTCATGGAACAACTGGGCATTGCCCAGGCGCCTTTGGTGGGCCATAGCATGGGTGGAACTGTCAGCCTGATGACGGCCCTACAGTATCCTCACCGGGTTCAAAAAGTAGTGGTGGTTGGATCGCCCATCGTCGGATCCTCGCTATTCTTTTTCCCAAAGGTTTTCGGATATCGTCCGGTCGGTTGGGTGATGTATCACAATTTATGGGTGTATAAATCATTCTATCGACTGCTGGCTCCGGTTTATTCAAAGGATAAAAATTGGGCGGAAATGATGGATCGCGATGTCTCGCGCACAACCCTGGAAGCTTTCTTCGCGAGCATCGGTTCGCTGCGCAGGACCGATCTGCGACCCAACCTTGGACAAATTAATATACCGGTTCTGGGGATGTACGGTGCAAAAGATATAGTGGTCAGTCCGAAGCAATGGAAACCTCTCCAGGAGGGGTGCGCTCGGGCTCGTATCGAATACTTCCCAAATGCCGGTCATTTTATTATGTTGGACGAACCAGTCGAATTCAGCCAGAAACTAAAAGCATTCCTGGACGAGTAGCACCCAGCTGCATGAATACACACACCCGCCAACTTTCGCAGCAGACGTTGCACGGAATCATGCCAGCGTCGTCCTGGCGGCTGAGCGGTGGTAAGATGTTAAATCAAGTTTAATCGCTATGTTAAAAGTCATCCTTCAAGCACCTCAACCGATCACACCCTTCTGCGAGCCCGCGCGCGAGCTGCGCATTCAGAACGCGCCGCTCTGGCTGCATCAACGCAACCTGCTGGCTCCTTACATGACGCGCGAGCTGGAGCTGAAACCCGGTCAACGCATCCCGCCGGTTCGTGAACCCACGCTCGTGTATCGAGACAACTTATTCTTCGATGAAGGTTACATTCGCGCTTTTATTTCAGAAGCACAAAAACGTAAGCACGCCGTGCGGGCCGCATTCTCAGCCGATGACCTGGCTTTTCGCGAACACGCGCTCCCGCTTTCCAGCTCTTATACTCCGGCGGGCAGTTTGTACCTGGCCGATTTGTGGTATTACCCGAACGGACCCGTGGCAGATGCGGAACCGTTGGTGATCGATCTGCAGGCGCGTGAGATCGGCTATTATCACGTCCCAACTTACATGGCCGATCAGACCGGCGACCTGGTTTTCCAGGTTCCTCTGCGGGCGCTGTTGGCGATCGACTCATGGGTGCATGTTTTTATTGCAGATGTGGTTTTCGGCTTGTTCGGGCGCGGCGCGCGTTTTGAGAAGCGCCTGGCAGAAGACGTTGCCTTCAAGCTTGGGATTTTGGGCAAGGCGGTTTACGAGGGCCGGCAGGTGTTGGAGTGTTCGCAATTGGTGAGAGTGGGCAAAAACTGTGTGATCGATCCCAGTGCCATCATCCATGGCCCCACGACGATCGGCGATAACGTAACCATTAATGCCGGCACAGTGATCGAAAATTGCGTCATCGGCAATAACGTCAATATCTCCCAGGACGTGCAATTGATGCTTTCCGTGGTGGGCGACGGCGCCTTCCTGCCCTTCCGCTCCGCATTGTTCATGTCCACCTTGATGGAAAACAGCATGGTGGCGCAGAACACCTGCCTCCAGATGTGTGTCGTCGGCCGCAACACGTTCATCGGTGCAGGGAACACCTGGACCGACTACAACCTCATCCCCACGCAGATCCGCGCCCGGGATGGGAGGGGCGATCTGCAATCTTCCAATCGACCGGTGATCGGCGGATGTATCGGTCACAATTGCCGCATCGGTTCGGGCATGATCATCTACCCGGCCCGCACCATCGAATCAGATGTCGTATTGGTGGCTTCGAAAGAACGCCGCGTGATCGACCGGGATGTCCGTTTTGAAGAAAGCGACCACCATGGCCACAGAGCCGGCTCCATGCATCAGACTCCCTATCACCGCCACCCTCAGGCGGAGGTGGAGTCCTGGTGAATGGATAGCTTTGCGTTCATCATTCATCCCATTGACCCAAAACGCGATGTCGGCCGGAAGTTCCCCCTGCTCGGCCGTGCGCTGACCGAAAAACAGATCGACTTTTTCTCGACATTCTTTCCCCCGGTTTACATTTCCGAGATCGAAGGCATCCGGTCCGCTGCGACCGGCAAAGAGATCAAAGGCTGGCTGATCGCCTGCCCCTTTACGCCGCGCCGCATGCTGGAATTATCGGAAGATCGGGTCTATCGCAAGATCATTCAAACGGGTCAACTTGCGGAACGCCTGGGTGCGAACATTCTGGGACTTGGCGCGTTCACTTCTGTGGTGGGCGATGCAGGTGTGACGATCGCGCGCGGGCTGGAAGTGCCGGTCACTACCGGTGATTCCTATACGGTGGCAGTGGCAGTCGACTCGATCTGCGAAGCCGCGCGACTAATGGAGATAAAACTGGAGGACGCGACCGTGGCAGTGGTCGGCGCGACCGGCGCGATCGGCCGCATCTGTTCGGAACTTTTGGCGGGGGAGGCGGCCCGTTTGCTGCTCGTGGCCCGGGACGAGAAAAAACTCGAAGTTCTGCGCGACAGGATCAAGTCCCGCGCGCGACCGGCCGGCGACGTCCGTCCGCAGGCGGAGCTGGTCGTCAGCACGGACATGAATATATTGTCCGAAGCACAACTAATACTGACCGTCACAAGCGCGATCCACGCCGTGGTCAGGCCCCAGGACCTGCAACCCGGCAGCGTGGTCTGCGACGTAGCCCGCCCCCGCGATGTTTCTGCAATGGTGGCGGCAGTCAGAGATGATATATTAGTGATTGACGGCGGAATGGTCGATGTGCCAGGCTCCGTTGATTTCCATTTTAATTTCGGTTTTCCGCCCGGCAAGGCCTATGCCTGCATGGCGGAGACGATGGCACTGGCGCTGGAAGGCCGGTTCGAGGATTACACCGTCGGCAAGGAGCTGTCCCTGGAGCAAGTCCGGGAGATCACGGCCATTACCGGGAAACATGGTTTTCGCTTGAGCGGGTTCCGCTCGTTCGAGCGGGAAGTGACGGAAGCTCAGATCGAAGCAGTGCGCCGCAACGCCCAACGAGGCAGACGGCGCGCATGAGGAGGCTGGTATGGGTAATGCGCGACTGCTGGTCGTAGAAGACGATATCGATATTGCGAATATGCTCAAGATCTATTTCACGGGCTTGCAATTTGACGTGGATGTAGCCAATCGCGGCGCCGACGCGCTCGAGCGCACAAAGCAGGTGCTGCCCCATTTGATCGTGCTGGACATTATGCTGCCGGATATCGACGGTTATGAGGTCTGCCGCACGTTGCGCACGAGCATGCGCACCAGTCACATCCCGGTCATCTTCCTGACTCAAAAAGACGAACGCAGCGACAAGCTGCAGGGCCTCGAGCTGGGCGCTGATGATTACATCACCAAACCCTTCGATATCGAGGAACTGAAACTGCGTGTCACCGGCGCCATCCGCCGCTCGGAACGCGAGAGCCTGACGGACCCGCGCTCTGGCCTGCCGGCGGGCCGCCTGATCGAGGACCAGCTGCGCCGCATCATCCGTGAGCAGAATTGGGCGCTGTTGGATCTGCGTATCAATCATTTCGATACCTTCAAGGACGTCTACGGCTTTGTGGCCGGAGACGATGTGCTGCGCTTCGCCACCATGTTGATCGGCGAGGTGGTGGATGAGCTGGGTACGGCCGGCGACTTTATCGGCCACGCGGGCGGTGACAACTTCATCATCATTACCACGCATGAGGCCGCTCCTGCCCTGAAGCAAAGACTGAAGGATCGCTTTGCCGGCGAAGTTCAAACCCATTACAACTTTATCGATCGGCAGCAGGGATTTATCCAGGCTTCCAAAGCGGACGGTACCATGGAAAAGGCCCCGTTCATGACGATGGTGGTTGGGATGATTTCACCGAATGACCAGTCATTTGCCGACATCCGAGAGATCACAGAAATGGCGGCGGAGGCGCGTCGTCAGGATGCCGCCACTGCCACCGCTTGAGCATAGGTAGTTTTTCGCATGTTTACCGGGATTGGCCCTGGTATAGCTCTGATGACCGCCGGACTGATCGTTGTCCTGCTGGTCTGGATCGTGTTGTACCTGCTGCCGCGTAGGCAACCCGCCGCGCAATCCAGCGTTTCATCCATTATTTTCCCAAGCACCGAACAATCCGTAGATGCCGTACTCATCCTTCAACCCGGCGGGCGGGTGGAATATATCAACGCGCTGGCGCGCCAATCCTTCGGGCTGCAGGAGGAAGAATCCGCCAACCTCGAACATCTGACCCGCCGCGTGCGCCCGGCGGATGACTTCCTGGATGTATGCGCTGCGCCCGGCCAGAAACGCCTGACCGTCAATGGCCGATTAATGGAAGCCACCTCCTATCAGGTGCCCGGCACGTATCCGCTGATGCTCATCTCCCTGCGCGGAATGAATCTCGGGCCGGCTCTGGAGATCGAGGGCCTGGAAGCCTCTGGTTCGATCCTGAAGGTTGTGACCGATTTCGGTCAGGATATTGCCGCCAGCCTCGATCTTGAGATGACCATCCAATCCATTTTGGATAATGTCAACCGCCTCGTTCCATCGGACGTGCTGGAGTTGAAGGTGTGGGATGCTGCGACTCAATCTTTCATCCCGTATCAATTACAGGAGGCCGGCTCGTCCTCCCGAAAGGCAACCCGGCTTTCGAGTTCACAGTTCGAGTTGTACAGCGAGCGATTGATCCAGGAACGCCATCCGATCCAATCGAATCAACCTCCTCAACCTGTCAATGGATCCTCCTCACCGATCCAATCGTTTCTGGGCATTCCTCTTCTGGCCGGCGGCGAATTGGTGGGAACACTGGAAGCCGGTCAGATCAGCGCAGCCGCGTTTGGTCAGCACGATGAATGCAGCCGACAACACCCCGAGGGCGCAGAACGTCAGGACCGTGAGTGCCATGAGTGGAACCGCCAACCAGAGCCCCGACAGTGGGATGTGGGTGCGGAAGACCATGATTGCGATCGTCAGGTACAGCG
>CAYUUJ010000094.1:0-7316 GCA_964447845.1 uncultured Anaerolineaceae bacterium | reverse complement strand
ATATAGTCCTGACCCAGCACCTCCAGCATGGCCGAGCGCGCCATGCGCGCGATCAACGCCATCGATATGGTCGCCAGCGCCACGGCCGGCAGGATCAGATGTTTGATCGCATCCCCGAGCAACACGAAATTGGCGGAGAGCAGCGCGTTGGGGATGTTCATGCGGCTGATGAAATCCAGGATGCCGAACAGAGGGTTGCCGGAGGACAGGTTCAAGCCCCACACGCTCCAAAACGGCTCGGTCAGCACGCCGGGACTTAGCCGCCCGGATGGAGGCAGTTGAAACGGCGTATCTTTGAGAGCCAACGCGAATACATAGGCCAGCATCAAACCCAGCCAGAAGACCGGCATGGACACACCGATGTTGGCCCACATCATGGTCAGGACATCCACCCAGGAATTATGCCGGACGGCCGAGATGACGCCCAATGGAATGCCGATGGTCAGGCTGACCAGCAGTGCGCAAAAACTCAACTCGATTGTGATCGGGAGTCTTTCGACCAGCAGGTCATTGACCGGTTTGGAGAAACGGAAGGAACGGCCAAAATCACCGTGCAGGACTTCGTCGACGTAGATCCCAAACTGGATCGGAATAGGCTTATCCAACCCGTGCCGGATGATGAATGCGTCACACACCAGGTCGGTGGCTTTTTCCCCCAGGATGGCGCGGCAGGGATCGCCCGGGATCATGCGTCCGAGTGCAAAGGTCGCAAATAAAATTCCAAATAATACCGGTATGCTAAGCAGCAGCCGTCGGAAAATATAAGTAGTCATGGCTTTTGGGAGAGACCCCCGGCCGGAGTCATCCGGCCGGGGGTCTGTTAACTCTTACCAGTCGAATGACTTATTCGGCCGGAGCGTTCAGGAACACACCGAAGAGGCCGCTCCAGTAGGAGAAGGCGCCGGTGTTACCTGTGTGCAAGGCGTGAGCAGCATCCCACTGAAGAGCCAGGGAGATCACGACGTCCGCGGCATCCAGCGTGAAGCCGTTGTGATATGTGACGTTCGGGCGCAGGTGGAAGGTCCACTCGGTCAGATCGTCATTGGCTTCATAGGATTCAGCCAGAGCGGGAACGACAGCGGTGCCGCCCTTCTCATAAGCCAGAAGGGATTGGGTAACCTGCTCGCAAGCGCGCAGGGACTCACCGTCGGTCTCATCTGCGCAGTAGAGCGAGATGGGCTCGGCGTTCTGCATCCACACAAAAGTGTCGGTGCCGTTGGACATGCCTTCGAATTCTTCATTGCCCAGCGGGCTGGCGAAGGCGCCGGTTACCGAGGCTTTGTAGGCCAAAGCCGAACCACCATGTGCAACGGGGATCATCGGAACGTGCTGCTTGATGGCGTTGTTGGCGGTGGTGTAGAAAGGTTCGCGGGCACCGTCATCAGCCAATTGCGCGCCGCTATCCAGCGCGGAGGTGATGTCATCCCAGTGCTCGCCAAATTGCGCGGAAGAACCGGCGCCAAAGTGGTAACCCAGGAAGTTGGTTTGATCCGGATAATCCGCACCCCAACCCAGCAGGTGTATGCCTTCGAGCTGGCCGGAGTCAGCCGCATCCAGGAAGGCGCCGGATTCCATCACCTCGATATTAACAGTGATGTTCAGGTTCTCGAGTAATTGAGCCTGAATGTCCTGAGCCACAACGTTGGGATCAGGCAGATAACCGCGCACTACGTCGCGGTAGTTCAACGTGGTCTCAAAGCCATCCGGGAAACCAGCTTCGGCCAACAGGGCCTTGCCGGCAACCGGATCGAATGTGTACCACTCTTCGCCCACGCAGCCGTTCGGGATGGAGCACGGGGTGAAGTGCGATGCGACTTCGGAGCCGGCCGGATAGAAATTATCCACGATACGCTGGCGGTCTATGCTCATGGCGATCGCCTGGCGGACCATCTCATTATCGAAAGGTGCGAATGTGTTGGTAAAGCCGACATAAAAGACGTTCAGAGCCGGGCGGACCATCAACTGCAGGTTGGAATCGCCTTCGACGGTTGCGAAATCATCCGGGCCGACATTGTCGATGCCATCCACTGTGCCGGATTGGAGTTCCAGCAAGCGTTGCGCGGACTCGGTGCCCCAGCGGAAGACCAGGGTTTCATTCTGGGCCTTTTCGCCCCAGTAGCCGTCAAAGCGTTTGAGGACGACCTGGTTACCGCGCTCCCACTGAGCGACGTAATAGGGGCCGGTGCCGATCGGTTTCTCGAGCAATTCACCGTTGCCGCCGGTGGACTCTAACCACTCACGGGGCTGAATCGCAAACGAGGTGAAGGCGATCTTGGATGGGAAGGCCGGGTCAGGAACACACAGTGTGAACTTGACGGTGTTCGCATCCACAGCTTCCATAGAACTAAACTCGCCGCCGTATTCACAGTCAGCGGACTCGTGCGTCATCGGCGCGAAGTCTTGCTCTTCGAGACCTTCGGTCACGACGACCGCTCCGCCCCCGGTGGGTGTACAGGCGGCCATGATCATGCTCGCCAGCACCGTCAGGGTCAGTAAAACAAAAAGTTGACGTTTCACAGAATTCTCCTCCTAGAGAGATTGAAAAGGTGGGACAAACTAACGTATTGTAGGGTATTAAAGGGGGACGATTAGCGGTCGGTCTCTTACCTCCTTTCGAGTGGGACGTGGGGAAGGACCTCCACTGGCGTAAAATGCCGAACGAAAGTCGCTTCGGTTCGGCACTTAATGCAGTGTTTTATAAGATTATACAGCAAAATCAGTCAATACACCGGAATGGGCATCCCGATTCCATTTAACCCTACTGTAGAGGGGTCGCTCGGCCACAGACCGGGAATCTGCATTTGGCATTTGGGACATTTGCCCTCGCCCGTGAGATGATATTCCGTGATCACATAACCGGTGCGCCGGACGAGGCGATGGTTGCAGCCCGGGCAGAATGTATCTTCATATTCCCCCACCTGGCCGGGCAGATTGCCGGCGTATACGTATTTCAAGCCGGCCTCGCGTCCGATCTCCGCCGCGCGCAGCAGCGTGCGCGCGTTTGTATTATCCGGATCGGTCATTTTGTAGTCTTTATGAAAGGCTGTCACATGCCATGGGATATCCGTGGAGATACCCGCCAGGAAACGCGCCGCATCCCACAACTCTTCACTGGAATCATTAAAGCCGGGGATCACCAGCGTTACGATCTCCACCCACAAGCAGGCCTGCAGGGCGCGTTGAATGCCGTCCAATGTGTTTTGAAGCACGCCGCCCAGCTTGCGATAATTTTTATCCTGCATGGATTTCAAGTCCACTTTATATGCGCTGATGTAAGGACGGATATAGTCGATGACTTCGGGCGTGTTGTTGCCATTCGAAACGTAGGCGCACATCAAGCCCGCCTGTTTGGCTTGTTTAAAAATCGCAACAGCCCACTCGCTGGTGATCAAGGGCTCGTTATAAGACGATACCAGCACCGAGGTCCCGGTCCGCTGCGCGGTCTGCACCATTTGTTCCGGTGAGATGCGCCTTACGAGCTGGGCAGCCGCGTCCGAGGCCGGGTCGCGCATGGCCTGCGAGGTCAACCAGTTCTGGCAATACCCGCAATGGAAATCGCATCCGAGCATGCCGAAGGTCAGCGCGTTGGTGCCGGGCCGCACATGGAAGAATGGTTTCTTTTCGACCGGATCGCATTGCAACGCGGCCACATATCCCCATGGCACGCGCAATTTCCCACCTTCATTAAAGCGCACCTGGCAGATGCCGCGCTTGCCCGCGCGGATCAAACAGCGATGTCCGCACGCGTAACAGCGCACGGAACCATCCGACTCTGTTTCGTACAGGTCCCCTTCGACCGTTAATTCATCCAGTGTCTCGGCAAATGTGGGCATAAATAGCGCCTTTGTTAATATTTCGATCGACGACTCTTTTGTACACGGATTTCGCGGAGAGCACGGAAAGAGCGTATTTCTAATCGTTTTTCCGTATACAAGGGGTTTTAAGAATCAGTGACGTAGAGCCTTCGTGCCTTCGTGGTTAAGAGTGTCGCACTCTCAAATGGAAAGCAGCGCCTCTCTCAGTCGTTCAACTTCTTCAAGTGTATTATAGTGCGTTGCGCCCACGCGCACCATTCCGCCTTTATCCTCCAACCCAAGCCGCTCGGTGACGTTGATGGCGTAGTAGTTTCCATCCCATACGTAGATCCTGTGTTGAGCCAGTTTCTCTGCCACAGCGCGCGGGGCCAGGTCTTTAAGCCGGAACGAGAAAGTGGCCACGCGCTCTTCCAATCTGCGCGCGTCCGTCAGACCATAGATACGCAGCCCGGGGATGGACTCGAGCGCGGCCAGCAGTGCCCGGCTCATTTCGAATTCGTACGCTCGAATGGCGCTCATGCCTTGCTTGAGGCTCAGCCTGCGTCCGGTGTAGCCGTCTTCGGCCAGGCCATCCGCTTGCGGGCCGCCAAATTGATTTCCCAGCCATTCAAAATACTCGATCGCGCCCAGGATGCCCGCGATGCCTTCGTGATTCTGCGTCCCGGTCTCAAACTTACCCGGCAGCTTGTCCGTCGCCGGGCGAACTTTATAGGCGAATAACTTTTCCAGCAGCTCGCGTTTTCCATATAATATGCCGGCATGCGGCCCGAAAAATTTGTAAGCCGAAGTCACCAGGTAATCACAATCCAGCCGCTGGACGTCGATCGGCCCGTGCGGCGCATATTGGACGGCGTCCACGTACACTTGAACGCCTGCGTCGTGCGCCATCTTGACGATTTTTGCCAGCGGGTTGATCGTGCCAAGCGAATTCGAGGCATAGCCCAGCGCCAGAAAACGCGGTTTGCGTTCCAACGCCTTCTGCAGATCGTCCAGTTTAAGCGTGCCATCCTCCACATCGAAATCCACCCAGTTGACCTTGCAGCCCCGGTCTTCCGCTGCCAGCACCCACGGCGTGACATTCGCGTCATGGTCCAGCCGCGTGAGCAGGATCTCCTCGCCTGCCTTCCAATCGCGTGAGATCGAGCGGCTGATATGCAGGGTGAGCGATGTCATATTCGCGCCGAACACGATCTCTTCCGGGCCGGCCGAATTATAGAAATCGGCCATGGCGAGGTGTGCTTCATCCAGGATCGCATCCGAGGCAATGCTGGTTGCAAAGGCGCCTTCATGGTTGGCGTTGCATTCCAGCAGATAGCGGTTGATGCGATCCAGTGAGTGTTTCACGATCTGCGTCCCACCCGGATTGTCGAAGAAAATGGCCGGGCGGTCTAGTGAGGGGAAATGACTTCGGATGATCGAAAGGTCTAGGGTCATTCTGGTTTCTCCGGGGTCGAAATACTAATGGATTATACGCCCCTGATGGCACGAATACATTCAGACCGCGGAGCCGCTGA
Organism: uncultured Anaerolineaceae bacterium; assembly: GCA_964447845.1. Lineage (GTDB taxonomy): Bacteria > Chloroflexota > Anaerolineae > Anaerolineales > Villigracilaceae > DASXQN01. Next base: position 1,987 of record CAYUUJ010000094.1, on the reverse strand, counting down.
GAACGCAGAGAAAATCTCCGCGAACTCAGCGTCTCTGCGGTCAAAAGGGTGAAAGTGGAATTGCATTTCAGACGGAAAATGAGTAAGATTTACCGGAATAATCCCGGAAGAAATATTTCTCAAAGACTTCATGAACATACGCGCGAAATTTCCCGTCACGGTGCATCTGCTTTTCTTGCGCGGCGATCAGATCCTTTTATTGCGACGATTCAACACCGGCTATGCGGACGGTCAGTACAGCGTCCCGGCCGGGCATTTGGACGGGGACGAGACCGTGATGGCCGCGGCGGCGCGGGAAGCGGAAGAGGAGATCGGGGTCCGGATCGAGGCGGGCCAGATCGTCTTCTCCAGCGTGATGCATCGGAACGAGGGCGATGAACGCGTCGACTTCTTTGTGCGCGTACCCGCCTGGAACGGCGAGCCGGTCAATGCCGAGCCGGAGAAGTGCGACGACCTGCGCTGGGTGGATTTTCAGAATCTGCCTGAGAATATGGTCCCATATGTGAGGCGGGCGATCCAGAACGATCGGGCTGGCGTGCAATTCGACGAGTTTGGCTGGTAACGCGTTTGCGCTTCGATCTCTCCAATTGCCGCTTTGCTTTTCTGGATCTCGAGACCACCGGTTTATCTCCGTGGTTCGGCGACCGAATCTGCCAGGTTGGGATCGTGCTGACCGAAGGCAAGCGCATCAAACAGACCTTTGAGTGGCTCGTCAACCCCGAGCATCCGCTTTCGCCCGCAGCCGCGCGCGCCAACGGCTTCAGCGATGCACAACTGGCGGATGCACCGCGCTTTAGTCAGGTGATGGACGAAATAGGCGCCGCATTGCAGGACGCAGGGACGGTCTGTCACAACTCCAAATTCGATCTGGGATTCCTGGATAGCGAATCGCGCCGTCTGGACCACCAGATCCAGATCCCCAATCTGATCGACACGCTATTAATGGCGCGCCAGTATTTCCAACTTTCATCCTACAGTCTGCATGCATTAGCCGGGGAGTTTCAGGTCCAAATCGTGAACGAGCACGGCGCGCAGGCCGACGCGCTCTCCACCCGCAATGTTTTCTTCGGCATGATGGAGGCGCTCAAGGGGTTGAACAAGCCGCTGGACGATTACATCGGCATCTACAATTCACCCGCCTGGCCGGATGAAGGCATCCAACTGCCTACAGAACTGGGCGAGGCCATTTACAGCGGCAAGCCGATCTTTATTCATTATATTAATAAGGAAGGAGAACAGAGTCAGCGCTGGGTGACACCGGTGCAGGTGATCGGGCTGGCCGATTACATTTATTTGCAGGCCTACTGCCATACGCGCGAAGCCGAACGCAGTTTTCGACTGGATCGCATTGTGGAAGTGCGGTTGGGGGAGTAAATTTAAAAATGTGCGACGCACCTTTAAGGTGCGTCGCTCCTCGATTAAATTCAGCGTGCTTTCTAACACGAGCGTAACTACATTCAATATTTATAACTTATGGAGAGCCGAAAAGCTGTCCACGAATTGGCGCGAATTTTCGCTAATTTGAATTGAATTGGCGTTGATTAGCGAAAATTCGCGGAGAAAATATCGTTCCGCATACGACCTGAAATTTGACTTTTCAAAAACCTATTTATGTGTTAAGACAACCGCATTCTGAGACGGATCACGCACCAACGCGCCATCCGCGGTCTGTTCGGAGGAGATGCCCGCCTGGCGAACCCGCTCGAGGACTTTATCCAACTCCGTCTTATCTGGCAGCACCACCACAAAGTGGCGCAGCCCTGTCGCATCCGCCGGAGGCGGCGGCGCACCTTCGCCGGCCCAGGTGTTGAGCCCCAGGTGATGGTGATAGCCGCCGGCTGAGACGAAAGCGGCGCGGAAAGCTTTTGCGAGGCCCATCACATCGAAACCGATCACGCCGTGGTAGAAATCCACCGCTTCCTCTATATCGCGCACATGCAGATGCACGTGGCCGATGCGGGTCTCTTTGGGGATCGGTGCTTCCAGG
>CAYUUJ010000093.1:0-7318 GCA_964447845.1 uncultured Anaerolineaceae bacterium | reverse complement strand
GATAGGTCTGTCCGCCCTCGCTTGCGCCGGTGGTCTCGATCTCGGAGTCATTGTTCAGCACGCCCAACCAGAGGGCTGTCAACACGGCTGGATAATGAGCTACATCCACGGGATTTCCATCGACCAGGAACTCGCCGCGCGGCACATAACCCGCGCCGGTCACGTCGATAAACTGGCCGTCGGCCCATAAGCGCGTGACGGTCATTTCATTTTGGGTGAGCGTGCCCGTCTTATCCGAACAAATCACGGTCGCCGAACCCAGTGTCTCCACCGAGGACAGTTTCCGGATCAGCGCGTGGCGGCGGATCATCTCACGCATGCCCAAGGCGAGGCTGATCGTCACTACCGCAGGCAGACCTTCCGGAACGGCCGCGATCGCCAGGCTGACCGCAATGATGAAGACCTCGGTGATCTCCTCCGCGTACTCCGTAACATAACTTACCACCCCATTGGAGAGCTCACCCATGTCGGTATAGTTGAAAAGGGCGACGACAAATACCACTGCCACCAGGATCAAAGCGCCGACACTTAAAGAACGGCCAAGCTGGTCGAGACGCCGCTGGAGCGGGGTTTCTTCAGTCTCGACATTTTGCAGCATGGTGGCGATCAAACCGAGCTGGGTGCGCATACCGGTACTGACGACCACGCCGCGCCCGCGTCCGTAAGAAACCAGCGTGCCCATGAAAGCTGTATTTTTGCGATCGCCCAGCGGTACATTCTGATCCAGGACCGTGGCTGCATTCTTCTGCACGGCCAGGGATTCACCGGTGAGCGAGGCCTCCTCGATCCGTAGATTGACCGCTTCCAGCAGGCGTACGTCGGCCGGGACGTAGTTGCCGGCCTCCAGGTAGACGATATCGCCGGGGACCAGCTCCCGGGCGGGGACGGATATTCGCCGGCCATCGCGCATGACCTGCGCATCCGGCGCAGCCAGGCGTTTCAAGGCCGCCAACGCCTCCTCCGCGCGCCGCTCCTGGAAAATACCGAGCACGGCGTTCAAAACCACGATCGCCATGATCGCCGAAGCCTCCACATAATCGCCCAGCAAAGCCGAGATGACGGAGGCAATGATCAGCAGGATCACTACAAAATTATTTAACTGTTCCCAAAGTGTGTGCCAGAAACTGGTTCGCGGCGCTTCCTGCAGCTGGTTTTCCCCGTATTGTTCCAGCCGCCTGGCGACTTCCTGTGCGCTTAATCCGCTTTCATGGACTTCCAGATGGCGCAGGACTTCTTCCGCAGTCAGGGTATGCCAGTCATGTTGATGGATATTCGCTCGTTCGACAGCCATGGACGATCTCCCGGAGATTGAAATTAATTCGGTGATGTTAAGAAAAAAGACCACCACATTGATGTGATGGTCTCGCATAACGCTTGTGAGCGCCCGGGTTGCCGAGGGACGTGTCCCTGTCTTGACGACAACCCGTCCTGCGGTGCAGGCAGCTACTCCCCAGACGAATGAGAGTTTACTCTGGCGAGGGAAGGCTGTCAAGTGAAGTCACTTACGATTTTGTGAAGCTCCTGGGAATATTACTGCGAAACCGATGAGCTTCCCAATTTAAACGCGAATTACGCGAAATGGCGAATGGCGCCAATCTTTTTTTGAACTCTTTCGCGCAATTCGCCCATTTCGCGCTTTTCGCGTTTCAAGGTGTTTGGCCTCAGTCTATGATTAGTCCGGTTCGATGCGCGTGCCGGCCGGGATCTCGGCGTCTTTCGGGATCACCACGATCCCATCGCGTACGAACCACAACTCGCGGTCGAGGTCCTGATCACGCGGAAACGGGCGGATCGTCACCCCGTCGGCGATACGCGCGTTCTTGTCCAGGATGGCGCCCTCGATGTGGCAATTCGGGCCCACACCGATCGGGATCCTGGCGGGACGTGCCTCTGAAGTGTAATAGTCCGCGCCCATCATGATGCTGTCCTTCAGCACGGTGCCGGCCCCGATCTGGCTGCGGATACCGACGATGGAGTGTGTGATCTCGGCCTTTTGAATCCGGCAACCCTCTGCGATCAGCACATTTTCGAGTTTGCTGTCTTCCACCGTCGAGCCGGGCAGGAAACGCGCGTGGGTATAGATGGGAGATTTCGGGTCGTAGAAATTAAAGGCTGGGTTCGGGAGCGTGAGCTGAAGATTGGTCTCGTAGAACGAACGGATGGTCCCAATATCCTGCCAGTATCCTTCGAAATCAAACCCGTAGACCTCATGCGAGTTGATCGCTTCGGGGATGATATCGCCCCCGAAGTCGTCATGTTTGGGATGATAGGTCAGCAGATCGATCAGCACCCTGGTTTTGAACATGTAGATCCCCATCGAGCCGAGGAAAGGACGGGCCGGGTCATCGCGGCTGACGAATTTTTTCTGCACGACGCTATCTTTGGGTTTTTCCGCGAACGAGGAGATACGTCCATCCTTTTCGCGTTTCAGGATGCCAAAGCGGGTGGCGTCCTCTTTGGCGACCGGCTGGACCGCCACCGTGATATCGGCGTTCTGCTCCCAATGGTAGTTCGCCATGGCCGCATAATCCATGCGATACAAGTGATCGCCTGCCAGGATCAGGATATATTCCGCGCCGCTGGACTGGATCTCGAACAGTTGCTTGCGCACGGCATCGGCCGTACCCTGATACCAATCCGCGCTCTGTAGGGTCTGCTCGGCAGCCCAGATCTGCACCCAGCCGGTATGAAAGGCATCGAATTGGTAAGTTTGAGTGATATGACGGTGCAGGGAGACGGAGTTGAACTGCGTCAGGATCGCGATCCGATAGATCTCGGAATTTATGCAGTTGCTGAGCGGGATGTCGATCAGGCGATACTTGCCGGCGATCGGCACGGCGGGCTTGGAGCGCATTTTCGTCAGCGGATAAAGTCGCGCACCGCGTCCACCCCCCAGGATAATGGCCAGTACGTCATTCAATGTGGGCATACAAGCCTCCGATGGCAAAGTGAAGTCGACATTTCAATTATCGCTTAATTTGGAAAAACCGGTGGACTGTATTAAATATCAATACGACCGGATAGGCCAGCAGGATCAACAGATCGAAAAGAGCCAGGACAAAATACAGTTTCATTCCACGCCTTCTAACAAAACGCGAGACCTCGACTGCGGTCTCGCGTACAAACGCTGCTTTTTTATGTCGCAAAGCGAGCGTGATATAATGCCGGGCAGTGCCGAAGGTGGGAATCGAACCCACACTCCTTTCGGAACACGATTTTGAGTCGTGCGCGTCTGCCTAGTTCCGCCACTTCGGCCGGGCAGGCCACAGTATAACACGCGTGCACGATAATCCGAGAGCGGCTGACCGTTTGGATTAATACCCTCTACCACGGAGACAATGGAGCACACACAGAAAATATAGAATGAACTCCGTGCTCTCGGTGTTCTACGTGGTGAAAGCCGGCTGGAAGCTCACAAAATTAGCCCCACCTTCAAATCCCCCATAACAAGGACGAGATGAAACTCGGAATCATTGGCTTACCTCAAAGCGGAAAGACGACGATCTTCAACGCGCTGACGCGCGGCAGCACTCCAACGACGGCCTCCGCCGGCCGCTTCGAAGTCCATACCTCGGTCGTCGACGTACCCGACCCGCGTGTGGATAAACTGTCCGCCATGTTCAAGCCCAAGAAAACGGTGTATGCCAAAGTGACCTATGCGGATATCGCGGGACTTGAAACTGGTTCCGCCAAAAGCGGCATCTCCGGCCAACTGCTCAACCAACTGACCCAGATGGACGGTTTTATCCTGGTGATCCGGAGTTTTGAGGACGACAACGTGCCGCATCCGGCAGCCAGCGTGGACCCGCTGCGCGATGTTGAAACGATGCTCGCAGAATTGCTGCTCAACGACCTGATCTCTGTGGAGCGCAAGCTCGAGCGTCTGACAGAAGATCGCAAAAAAGGCGGAACGGACAAGGTGCTTAACGAGCGCCAAACATCATTGTTCACCCGTCTGCACGAAACGCTCAACGCAGGCACGCCGCTGCGCAAGGCGGAGTTCTCTGCCGAGGAGGAGAAGGAGCTTTCCTCTTATGGTCTGCTCTCGCGCAAGCCGATCCTGACCCTTTTCAACCTGAGCGAAGGACAATCCGCGCCATCGGCGACGCTGGATCACCCGAGCGTGGCCGTGCAAGGGAAACTCGAGATGGAGATCGCCCAGCTCTCGCCCGAGGAAGCGGCGGTCTTTATGCAGGAATACGGCATCGACGAGCCCAGCCTGAATCGCATGATCCGCCTCTCGTATGACCTGCTCAACCTGCAATCATTTTTTACGGTCGGCGAGGACGAGGTGCGCGCCTGGACGACCCGCCGCGGCGCCGTTGCACAGGAAGCGGCGGGCGAGATCCACACCGACCTGCAGCGCGGATTCGTCCGGGCTGAGGTGGTGGCCTACGAAGACCTCACCAGCCTCGGGTCCATGAATGAGGCGAAGGCCAAGGGCAAGTTACGCCTGGAAGGTAAGGAATATCCCGTCCAGGACGGAGAGATCGTTCACATTCGGTTCAATGTATAAATTAATCGATAATCGATAATCGATATTCGATATTCGACACCTGACACCTGACACTTTTTTTGGAGCAACGCATGGCCTACACTTTATCCCGCTGGAGTCTCGCTGACCTGTATTCCGGTTTCGATAGCCAGGAACTGGAGGCGTCCTTCGATCAGATCGAAGAACAGATCACATCCTTCGAAGGTGTTCGCAATAAACTGAAGCCGGATATCCCACCCGACCAATTCCTCGAGATCGTGCGCGCCTCCGAGCAGACCACGCGCATCGCATACAGACTGTACGCCTTTGCAGGGCTGTCCTTCGCCGCCGATACGCAGGACCAGACCGCGCAAAGCCTGCAGACGCGCGTCCAGCAATTCCTGGCGCAGATGGAAAACCGCACGCTGTTCTTCAGCCTGTGGTGGAAAGACCTGGATGAGGCGAATGCGAAACGTCTAATGGACGCCGCCGGCGACTACCGCTATTATCTCGAACAGATCCGCCACTTTAAACCCCATACCCTGAGTGAGCCGGAAGAAAAAGTGATCAACCTGAAAAATGTGACCGGGTCGAGCGCGCTGGTTACGCTGTACGATTCGATCACCAATCGCTATGTCTTCAAGATGAAAGTGGATGGCAAGGCCCAGGAACTCACCCGCTCGCAACTAATGAACATGGTCTACAGCCCGGACGCCAGGCTGCGCGCCCGCGCCTATCAGGAACTGTACCGCGTCTTCAGCGCTGACGGGCCGATCCTGGGCCAGATGTATCAAACGCTGGCGCGCGATTGGCATAACGAAAACCTGGACCTGCGCAAGTATCCCAGCCCGATGGCCGTGCGCAACCTCAGCAACGATGTCCCGGATGAAGCCGTCGACGCTCTGCTCACAGTCGCGCGCAAGAACGCCGGGATCTTCCAGCGTTATTTCAAATCCAAAACCAAACACGCCGGGTTGAAGAAACTACGCCGCTACGACATCTACGCACCGGTGGCAGGCTCCACCAAGACTTACTCGTTCGACCAGGCTGCAACGATGGTGCTGGATTCTTTTCGCGCTTTCGACCCGCAGGTCGCCGCGCTGGCTCAACGTGTGTTTGACGAGGGCCATCTCGACAGCGAGATCCGCAAGGGCAAGCGCGCCGGCGCGTTCTGCTGGTCGGTGTTACCGGAGAACACGCCGTACGTTTTGATGAACTATCAAGGGAATGCCCGCGAGGTGGCGACGCTGGCACACGAACTCGGCCATGCCATCCACGCCATGCTGGCTTCTCATCACACCACCTTCACGTTCCATTCGTCCCTGCCATTGGCAGAGACCGCCTCCACCTTCGCCGAGATGATGTTGATCGATAAACTGTTGACCGAGGAGAGTGACGAGACCGTGCGCCGCGACCTGCTTTTCCGCCAGGTGGACGACTCCTACGCGACCATCATGCGCCAATCCTTTTTCGCGCTGTTCGAGAAACAAGCGCACGAGATGGTTCAGAAGAATGCCTCGGTGGATGAGATCTCGGCGGCTTATTTCAAGAATCTCGAAGAGCAGTTCGGCGATTCGATGGAGCTGAGCGAAGAATTCAAATGGGAATGGGTAGCCATTCCTCATATCTTTCACACACCCTTCTATGTTTATGCATATGCCTTCGGCCAGTTGCTGGTGCTTTCGTTGTATCAACAATTCAAAGCGGAAGGCGAAGCTTTCAAGCCGAAGTATCTGAAGATCCTCTCGGCCGGCGGCTCGGAAGCTCCAGCCAGGATCCTGGCCGACGCGGGCATCAACATCCGTTCGGCCAGGTTCTGGCAGGGCGGATTTGACGTGCTCAGCAAATTGGTGGATGAGTTGGAGAAACTATAAAATACGGGCGGCCTGACAGGCCGCCCGTATTTTATTCTGAAAGAGAAAGCGCCCCGCAAATTTGCGGGGCGCTGTTTGTTGGACTAGAGGCCCTTCACCCAGGTTGCCACTGCCAGGATAATAAAAGCCGCGGCCACGAGCAGGAAGGCATCGATGCCAAAGCCGAGGATCCCGGCGTTGATCAACAAGCCGACGACGCCGAGCGCCACCGCGATCCACCACGTAATTTCCTTGGGAGCCGAAAGTTTTAGTTTCATTAAATTCTCCTTATGCAATAAGGGCCTGATTTCTGAAATGGACGACCGACGGATGCAGGCCTGACACCCGGCGGAATATTCATCCTACAGGAAAAAGGTCTCCGGCCGAACCGGTAACGGATCTAGCCCTGGCCCCGACCTCCTGTCTATGCACCCAGGCGGATGCAACATTCTCAACCCCGAAATAAAGCTTATCCCGGCTTGAGAATGAAGTACGCTGCCGCGGCCACGATGAGTATGAAGACGACCGCCAGCATCAGGGATGTCCGGCCTTGGGGTTTTTTATCTGGTGTTTTCTTTGCCATTTTTGCCTCCAATTGTTTTATTTACTAATATACGGATACGCGGGAATACACCCTAGGACATGAGGAACCAAAAAGCCGCCACAGCGACGATCGGTAAGAAAAGGATCATCACTGCCAGGCGCGCGCAGCCTTTGGGCTTGTTGGCCTCGTTCCTCTTCTTTTCACGGATCTTCTGGCGATAGCCGCTGAGATCGCTGTTAGCTGGATCCTTGGGTTTTCGCCGGCTCCCCATCCTTGGGCCTTTCGATTTTTTGGGCATTTTTGGCTCCTTTTCGTGTATTTATCCATTTAAAGGTACGATTGGCTACTCCAACTTGTTACTGTCAGAACGAACCCCGCGTGACTGGAAAAAAGATCAGCATTCCTTGAAATTTAATAAACCTGGGTCCCGCAAATTTGCGGGACCCA
>CAYUUJ010000092.1:0-7349 GCA_964447845.1 uncultured Anaerolineaceae bacterium | reverse complement strand
ATCTCGATCGCAAAGTGCTGCAGCAACTGGATCCCGTTCGGCGTATGATGCACTTCGGGATGGAATTGCACACCGTAATACTTGCGTTGGATATCTCCCATGGCTGCAAACGGGCTGTTTCCCGATTTGGCGAGCGCAATGAATCCATCCGGCATACGCGTGATGCGGTCGCCATGCGACATCCAGACTTTGGAAATGCCGGATAGTAAGGGCGGGGCTACCCCGCCCCTACTCGAAATGATTGGCTCGATCTCAGCCGGCCCATATTCGCGGTGCGCGGAGGGGTCCACCTGTCCATCCAGCGCGTAGGTCAGAGCCTGCATGCCATAGCATATCCCCAGGATGGGCAGACCCGTTTTTAAAATGAAATCCTGGATATACGGCGCGCCCTCTTCATACGCGGAGCGCGGTCCGCCGGATAAAATAAATCCCTTCGGCTGGATCGAAAGGATTTTCTCCTGGGGCGCATCCCACGGGAACAGTTCGCAATAAACCTGCGCCTCGCGCACGCGGCGGGCGATGAGCTGGGCATATTGTGCGCCGAAATCTAAAATTGCGATGGAATCCTTCATATGAATGCTAATCCCAAGTAAGGTTGTTGGAGTCGAATGTCAAAGGTCGAACGTCTGACCACGATTATCCGAGATAAGATGAAAATGCAATTGCGGGAAATCCTGATACTCCCCGCCGTTGACGATCAACCGATAAGCGGACAACTGGAATTCCGCCACGAGACTCTGCACATTCTGATACAGATCACTGAGAAAGGTCGTATCGAATGCGTCCAATTCCGTCAGAGAAGCGACAGCTTTCTTCGGCACGAGCAGCACATGGAACGCATAGGCGGGTTGCGGGTGCATGAATGCCATCAGGCTGGGGGTCTCACGCAAACGTTGAACGGGTATCGCGAAAGTCATTTTATTAAAAAAGATCCGTACCAGATAACGTCCAGGCCCTGTCCGTGCAAATCGAATAATTGCATTCATCATTCCACATTCTGCCTTCCGCATTCCGCCTTCTGCCTTCTGCCTTCTGCATTCTGCATTTATCTTCCGAACACGATCTTCCCATTCTCCATCGAAGTAATACACGCCAAAGATTCAACCGGGATGCCCAGCGGCTTTAACGACTCGCGTCCGCCTTCGAACAGCTTCTCGATCAACGCGCCGATCGCAACCACCTTCGCTCCGGAGGCTTCCGCCAGCCTCACCAGCCCAAGGATCGTGGCGCCGGAGGCCAGGAAGTCATCGATGATCAGCACCTGGTCGCCATCGCTTAAAAATTCCGGGGAGACGATCAGCTCAACCATGCGTCCTTTGGTATGCGAAGGCGCCAGCGTGAGATAAACCTGATCGGGCATGGTGATCGGTTTGCTCTTGCGTGCATAGACTACCGGAAGGGCCAGATGGATGGCCGTGGTCAGCGCAGGGGCGATGCCCGAGATCTCGGCCGTCAATACCTTGGTGGCACCCAGCGACGCAAAGCGCCGCGCGAATTCCTGCCCGCACAGATTCATCAATACGGGGTCCACCTGATGATTGACAAAACCATCCACTTTGAGAATACCATTGCCTAAATTCTTCCCCTCTTTCAAAATTCGCTCTTCCAGTTGCTTCACTGCGCCTCCGGATATCCAGACAGACATGTGCCATGAAATGGTATTGGTGGCATTGTACAACGGGCTGACCCATCCTGCCAGAGGCACTATCAACGGACTCTAAAACGGACAATCGGACCAAAACGGATTTTTAAACGGGCCGTAAAATTCTCAAATTCGGTAGAAATATCAGCTTATCCCCAATTAAGCTTCAAAATTAGTCTGTGTTAGAATTCTGCGCGTGAGTCAAAAGGCTGTGCTGTTGCTGGCATCCGGTTCTCCGCGGCGGCAACAGTTACTGACTCTCAGTGGTTGGAGTTTTCGTGTGGCCGTTTCGGATGTGGATGAAAGCCGGAGAGCCGCTGAAACTCCACGAACGTATGTCTTGCGGTTGGCAGTGGCCAAGGCGCGTGCCGCGCTGGATGCAGTTCGCGAGGAAGAGATCCTCATCGGCGCGGACACTGCGGTTGTGGATGGCGATGAGCTACTCGGAAAACCGGCCGATACAGCCGAGGCGCAACGCATGCTCAAGCGCCTGCGCGGTCACACCCACCAGGTCTACACAGGCATCGCCGCCCTGCGCATCCGGGATGGAATGCTGGTCACCGACCTGTGTGTCACAGACGTTCCGATGCGCTCGTATATAGATGAAGAGATCGAAATCTATGCTGGCAGCGGCGACCCGCTCGATAAGGCCGGCGCATACGCCATCCAGCATCCAAGCTTCAATCCGGTGGAAAGCATGGCCGGCTGTTATGCCAGCGTGATGGGGCTTCCCTTGTGTCATCTCATGCGCACTCTGCGGCAGTTCGACCTGCCCCCCGCCGCGGACGTGCCACTGAATTGTCAAACATTTTTACATTACGTGTGCCCGGTCTCGCCCGCCATTTTGCGCGGCGAACAGGTCGGTTGAAAGGAAAGTATGAAGGTATTTCGCTGGTTGAATTTGATCGTGCTGGTCGCGCTGCTGCTGGGCGCCTGTTCGCAAAATAACGGCGGCGGCGGGTTCTCGCTTTTCGCAACCAAGACCCCTCTGCCCACTGCGGTTGTCCACATTACGCCTGCGCCGGATGCTGAGTCCGCGATCGGGTCGTATTTCGCGGCGCTCAAGTCGAACGACTACGCCGGCATGTACGGCATGTTGACGCAAGTCAGCCGCGACGCCATCACGCTCGAGGATTTCAGCAAGCGTTACAACGACGCGCTCAACAGCATGAGTGCTGCAAGTTTCGATTACGAGATCGTCTCTTCGCTGCTCAGTCCGGATGTTGCGCAGGTCGGCTATCGCATCACCTATCACACCGCCCTGGTCGGCGATCTCCAACGCGAGATCGTGATGCACATGGCGCTTGAAGAAGGCGGATGGAAGATCCAATGGGAAGACGGCTTGATCCTGCCCGAGCTGGCCGGCGGTAACGTGCTGCAAATGGACTATCAGGTGCCGGCGCGCGGCGATATTTACGACCGTGACGGTCTGCCGGTGGTGGCCCAGTCTGAGGTGTTCGCATTTGGAATTGTCCCCGGGCAGATCAACCCGAATACGGAGGGGACGCTGGTGAACGAACTGGCGATTTTGTGCGGCTTCTTCCCGGACGATATCCGGGATCTGATCGCAAGCGCCGGGCCGGACTGGTACATTCCCATGTGCGAAGGGACTGCAGAAGAGGCATCCCGCTTGTTGGCGATCAACCCCGGCGGTTTAAACGTCACGCCTTATACCTCGCGCTATTATTTCGACCAGGGTCTCGCTCCGCAGACCACCGGTTACACCCTGTCGATCTCCGCTGAAGACCTGGATGAATACCGCCGCCTGGGGTATCGGGGCGATGAGAAGGTGGGCCAGGCCGGGATCGAGAAATGGGCCGAGGAATTTCTGGCGGGCAAACACGGCGGCATATTAAATGTTGTCGACCCCAACGGACTGGTCGTGACCCAGCTCGGCCAGAGCGCTCCACAGCCGGCCGACTCGATCTATTTGACGATCGATCAGAATTTACAATTCTACACGCAGAAAGCGCTGGCGGGTTTTAACGGCGCAGTGGTGGTGCTCGAACGCGATACCGGCCGTGTGCTGGCCATGGCGTCCTCCCCGGATTACGATCCAAATCTTTTCGAACCCACCAACCCGAACAATCTGCTGTTGACCGAACTGCTGAGCGATACTAACCAGCCGCTGATCAACCGCGCTGCACAAAGCCAGTTTCCGCTCGGCTCGGTATTTAAGATCATTACCTTCTCCGCCGGCCTGGAAAGCGGACTGTATCTGCCCGAGACCACCTACGACTGCCAGTATCACTGGACAGAACTGCCCGACCAGATCCGCGACGATTGGACGTGGAGTCATTGTGAGGATGCGGTGCGCGCCGGAGACTTTTGCGACGACAGCTCCACACTGCCCTCAGGCTTGTTGACGCTGCCGCAGGGCCTGATGCGTTCGTGCAATCCTTATTTCTGGGACATCGGCTACACACTCTATCAAAACGATCGCATCAACGATATCGCGGCCATGGCGCGCGCCTTCGGATTCGGCCAGCCGACCGGGATCGACCAGATATCGGAAGCGCCCGGCCAGATTAACGATCCCCCAGGAGCCGTTGAAGTCGTCAACCAGGCCATCGGCCAGGGCGACGTGCTGGTCACGCCGCTGCAGGTGGCGGTCATGATCGCCGCGGTTGGGAATGGCGGGACGCTCTACCGCCCGCAGTTGATCGAGAAGATCCAACCCATCGAAGGGGATCCGATCCTGGTCTTCAAGCCCGAAGCGCGCGGCACCCTGCCTCTGCGCGCCGATAACCTTAAGGTCCTGCAGGACGCGTTGTGGGAGGTGGTGCACAACTCGCGCGGCACAGCCAACTTCCGTTTGCGCGGTTTGAATATCCCGGTGGCCGGGAAGACGGGCACAGCCGAATCCGGCAGCGCCAGCGGTTTACCGCATGCCTGGTTTGCGGGCTATACACTCGCGGCGGATAATACCGCCTTGCCGGATATCGCCATCGCAGTGTTCGTTGAGGAGGTTGGCGAAGGCTCGGATTACGCTGCGCCGATCTTCAAAGCCATTGTGGAAACATATTATTATGGTCAGCCGCAAAGCATTCCGTGGTTCGGTCCGATCGGTGGTCCGCAATACACGCCCACTCCGTTCGGCGGCATTCCGACGAGAACACCAAGACCGTAAGAATTTTGGATTTACGATTTTGGATTTACGATTGGCCATTTGCTCTCTTGCTCATTTGGTGTAAGCATTGAACTCTGACACGTCACGATCGGGGTTGATCATACGGGCCCAGTCTGGTTTCTTCACAGTGGAAACCGGGCAGGGCCTTTTCGTTTGTCAATTGCGCGGGAAGTTGAAACATGGCAAAGCCACCGGCGATCTCGCCGCGCTGGGGGACCGCGTCGAGATCACGGTTTTGGCGGATGGCTCCGGGGTGATCGAAGAGGTCCGGGAGCGGAAGCAGGCCCTCGTCCGGCTTGACCCGAGACCGCAAGGTCAGTATCAACAGGTGCTGCTCGCAAATGCCGATCAGGCGGTCTTCGTCTTCGCCTGCGCGCATCCGATCCCGAAATTGAGAATGCTGGACCGCTTCCTGGTGGTGGCGGAAAAACAGCGTATCCCGGCCCTGATCGTGGCAAATAAGATCGATCTGGTGGGGGAGGCGGAGCGAAAGATTTTTGAGATCTATCCGCCGATCGGTTATCCCGTGCTATACACATCCGCGGAAACGGGGACGGGCATCGAGGAACTGCGCGACCGTCTGACGGGCAGGATCAGCGCGCTGGCCGGGCCGAGCGGCGCGGGCAAGTCCAGCCTACTTAATAGGCTTCAACCCGGATTGGGTCTGGCCGTGAACGAGGTCAGCCTGGCGCTGGACAAGGGCAAGCACACGACCGTGACGCGCGAGTTGTTCGCATTGGAAGGCGGAGGTTACGTGGCCGATACCCCGGGCTGGAAGGCGCTGGCGTTATGGGATACCGAGCCGGAAGAGATCGACGCCTATTTCCCCGAGCTGGCGCGCCTGGTGGCGGATTGTAAATTCAACGATTGCCGGCACCTGCATGAACCAGGCTGTGCCGTGTTGGGTGCTGTTGAAAGCGGCGCGGTTCATCCCGAGCGGTATGAGTCATATTTGCGCTTGCGTGAAGGCGAAGAATAACGATTTACGATTTTGCCAGAATAGCACTGGCACCTTCGGGATTTTTGATTTACGATTGCAGTAGAGCCCTGAATACCGACAACCATCAACTGAGAACCGTCAACCGCCAACCGAGAACCGCCAACCGATTTACTAATGACATCCAACTGGAACCTGGTCGGTCACGAATGGGCTGTGGACATGCTGCGACAGCATGTGGCACGGGATGAGGCGCGGCATGCGTATCTCTTCGCGGGACCCGCGGGCCTGGGTCGCCGTACCCTGGCGTTGCGTTTCGCCCAGGCTTTGAACTGCACCCAACCTGCCGCGCCTGGCGAGCCGTGCGGCACGTGCCGCGATTGCAAGCAGATCGAGACCATGCAGCACCCGGATCTGACGATCGTCCAGGCGGACGCGGAGGGCAAGACATTAAGAGTAGAGCAGGTGCGCGCCCTGCAGCACTCATTTTCGCTCAAGCCCTATCAGGCAAAGTACCGCGTGGCGCTTTTTTTGCGCTTTCAGGAAGCCAACGCCAACGCCGCCAACGCCCTGCTCAAGACATTGGAAGAGGCGCCTTCCCACGCCGTATTGATCCTGACCGCCGATTCACCGGAAGCGCTTTTACCCACCATCGTCTCGCGCTGTGAGGTGTTGCGCCTGCGTCCCTCGCACGTGGATATCGTCGAATCCTTTTTAAAAGAACACGGCGCACAGGCAGAGCAGGCGCGCCTGATCGCTCATATCAGCGGCGGAAAAGCCGGTTATGCCTGGGGTCTTTTGCAGGACGAAAAACTTCTGCATGCGCGCAGCCAGCGGCTGAACGATCTGGGTTCCCTGCTGCCCGCCTCGCGCGTCGCCAAGTTTGCGTATGCCGAAAAACTTTCCAAGGACAAGGATGCCATGCGCCAGACGATCCTGTTGTGGATCTCATACTGGCGGGATGTGTTGCTGCAAACCACCGATGCGGATACGCCGCTCGCAAACATAGACCGCACCGGAGAGATCCAATCGCTGGCGGCGCGGCTGGACCTCGCCACGGTGCGGCGCGTGGTTGAGGATCTCGAGCATGCGCTGGCGCGTCTCGAGCGCAACGTCAACCCGCGTTTGCTGGCGGAAGTCTTATTGCTCGATTGGCCCAACCTGCCGGCATGATCAGCCGCACTCCGAACGTCTCCAGGAATTTCACAGTCCGTTTTTCATCCATGGACGTCTGGCCGGTCATCCTGATCGGGCTCTCGGTGGCTGCGCGCCTTTGGTGGGTCGGCTACACCGATTACATCGAAGAGGATGCCTTCATCACCTTCCGTTTTGCGCGCCAGCTGGCTGCCGGCAACGGTTTTGTATATAACCTGGGCGAGAAGATCTACGGGACAACCACCCCCTTATTCACCTTGCTGCTTTCGGCTTGGATGAAATTCGTTACGAACGACGTCATTCTGGGAGCCAGGATTTTCAACATACTGGCTTCCACCGGGACGGCCATCTTCACCTGGCTGACCATCCGATCTCAGAAACACTCTACCGCCGCACAATTGATCGTGCTGGCCGCGCTTGGATTTTCCTTCAAGCTGATCTACATGGAAACCCCGGCCCTGGAAACGCCGCTGGTCCTGTGTTTG
>CAYUUJ010000091.1:0-7350 GCA_964447845.1 uncultured Anaerolineaceae bacterium | reverse complement strand
GAGCAGGCCGGCGATGATCTGTTTGCCGCCAAAATATAAGATCGAAGCCTGCCCAAGGCTGGCGATCATGAAGATGATCGGGAACATGAACGTGAACAAGCGTGAGAGTTTGATGGCTTGTTCCATGGTATCGTCCGCGGCGCGGTTGAATTTGGCCTGCTGTTCCCTCTCGCGCGTAAAGGCTTTGATGACCTTGATTCCCGCCAGGTTTTCCTGCAGCACCGTGTTGAGCGCCGAAAGTTTTTGTTGGACCAGACCGAACATTGGGCGCGCCAGGCTGCTGAAAACAACGAACAGCACCAGCGCCAGGGGCAGGATCGGCATGGCGGTCCAGGCCAGGGCGGCGTTGGACGTGAACAGGATAATAACCGTCCCGGTCAGCAGGATCACCGAGCCGACCAACTGCAGGAGTCCCTGCCCGATGAACAGGCGCACTTTTTCCACATCGTCCGTGGCGCGGATCATGAGCTGGCCGGTCTGGTTTTTATCGTGATATGAAAAGGACAGCCGCTGGATCTTGGCATACAAGTCATTGCGCAGATCGTACGCCACGGCCTGCGAGTTCTTTTCCGCCCAGTAAGCCTGCAGGAAAGCGAAGATGCCGCGCAAGGCGGCGAAGATGACGATCGCGATCAGCGCGCCGATCAGCGTCTGGGGCGCGTTCGCCAGGTCCGCTTCGAGCCGGACCCGGAGCTGGTCCGCCGTTAAACCGGCCGGAAGGCTCAGCGCCTGCAGGATCCTGGGCAGTGCCGTGCCCGCGAATTCCGGCGGGATGGCCTCCAACGCTTGAAGGACTTGATCTGCAAGGTATCCGCTTGTGACCGCGTCGATCACATTGCGGATCATGCGCGGCACGGCCAGCTGCGAGAGCGTGGCGATGATCAGAAAGATATAGGGAAGGATCGCCTGCCACCCGTAGCCGCCCAGGTAACGGATGGCGCGTCCCATCGCGCCGCGGGAGGGGCGTCCGCCGCCGGCTCGGGTCATGGGTCGAGACATGGTTGCTTGCATGGAGTTCCTTTTGCGAAAAAGATGACTAGAGAATGGATACTAGTGAATAGATATTCGAGAGTAGTTATTCGGGAAGCGTGCAACAAAAGTGGTTGTTTGCCGGAGGTTGGATCGAAGTATAAGAGGCGCTTGTGAATTGATGATGAACATAAATAGAAAATGGCGCATGTTGTTACTGAGCCTGCTCCAGTTTTCGAGCGGCTTCGGTCAATATGGTCAGCCCCTCGGCAACCTTCTCGCGCTCCCTGGCGCTCAAGTCCGTGACGAGTTGATCCATCCAGCGATACCGTTCGCTCATGCCTTTCTCGATCATCGATTTACCCCTGGTCGTCAGCGTGATCTGTTTTGCGCGGCGGTCGCTCGGGTCTTCGGTGCGCTCGATCAGGCCGCTTTGCACCAGTTTTTCCACCAGTTGGCTGGCGGCAGGCGCCGTGATGTCGAACCGTTCGCGGATGTCTGAAATGCCGCAGTTGCCGCGATACCGCAACTGGATCAGGATGCCGAACAGCGGCATCGATAGGCCGGTGGCCCTGGTCAGCTGTGAGCGTTCACGCATGGAACGCTGCATGGCCACGTCCATGAACCGGCGAATGATCTGAACAAGTTGTGCGGGGTTGCCCATAGTTAAGCCTGCTTTTTAGTTAAGTGAGCTTAACTATATCCGATTCGCAAGGCATGTCAAGCCCGACAGGCCGGCTCTAACGAAATTCAAACCTGGGCCGGTGATAGAATTGCCCGCGAGGCGATCGGTGAAATTAAATCAGAGACAGAAATTCCTGCTCCTGTTCGGGTTTCATCTTCTGTGGGGCTTGCTGCTCGTGTGGAGCATCGTCCGCAACGGGATGGGGACCTCGCGCGATTCGGCGGAATATCTGTTCACGAGTCTGAGCCTGGTGGAAGGCCGGGGTTTTGTTTCATACGCAGGCCAGCCATTTGTGCTTTGGCCGCCGCTTTATTCCATCCTGCTTGCAATCCTTCAGTTCATCGGCGCGGGAGACCCTTACGTTGCCGCTCATGCTTTGCATTTCCTGACCTTCCTGGTAATTTCCTATTGCATCTGCCATTTATTCCTGCGGATCTTTGCGGAGGACTTCTGGCTTGCGTTTGCGGGTAATGCGATCGCCGCGGTGGGCATATCCATGACGATCCTGTTTCAAGGCATCGGAGCGGATTATCTGCATTTGGCCCTGGTGCTGATGCTGGCCCTGCTGGCCGGTGATTACATAAAAAGCAACCGCATTCAAACGGTCTGGTGGATGACGCTGATCTGCGCCCTGGCCATGCTCCAGAGGTACCTTGGCCTGGCTGCCCTGCTTACCAGCCTGCTGATCGTTATTATTCATACGCGCGGGCCTGCACGCGAACGGATCAAGCGCAGTGCCTGGCTTGGCCTGTCCCTGCTCCCGGTGGGGGTATGGATCTTAAGTATTTCTACCAGCACGCTTCTGCGTGACCCACCGCAGGATTTTCTGCGCAATGTCACCGAATTTACGGCCTCCATCCTGCTATGGTTTTTCTCTCCCGCCTCCTTGCAGGAACACCCCCTGCGAATGGAGATCGGACTGTGGTTGATCTGGCTGTTGATCGCCGCGTGTGCGGTCGTCCTGTTCCTGCACAGAAGGCGATCCGGGATTCAAAATGAAACCACCCTCCCCATCCTGCTTTATGGATTCGTCTACTCGGTCGTTCTTCTGGGCATTTCAGGGTTAAGTTATTTCAATCGGCTGGAGGACAGGTTTATTTCGCCTGTGTATATCCCTTTTATCATCCTGATCATGCTGGCGATCAAGCTCGCTTTGGATCGGTTCGAACAACTCAAATTTAAAGGATCGGGCGCGATCGGCAGGATCGGAGCTGCCGGCCTGCTCTTGCTGATCTTCGCCCTCGCCCTGCAGCGTTCGATCGGGCAGATGGTTCACATGTTTTCCATTGGGGAAGGCTACCATGCGAAAGCGTGGAATGAGAATGATGCATTAAGGTATTTACAGGATCACCCGCCGCAGGGAGATTATGTAATTTTCAGCAATTACCCGGCGGGTATTGCGCTGCATACCTGGCTGACGGTATTGCCCTCCCCGCGCCGCAGCCCCAATCCGAACGTGGATGAGATCTATCCGCTCGAGGGATACAAGTCGGAGATACTTCAACCGGGAAAAGCATCCTATCTCATTTGGATCGAGCCGAATTCCTTCTCCCATGTTTATAGCGTGGAAGAATTGCGTCTGATCGCGCAGATAGGAATCTTGTTCGAAAACGAGGACGGGGGCGTATATAAATTATTCCCCTTGCGTTGAAGTGATTTATGGATCAGATGGTCATCATTGCGATGGCCGCCAGGGCTAATATGACCCCGATCACCTGGGGGCGGGAGATCTGTTCATTCAAAAATAGGCGCGCCAGTATTACTGTCGATGCTGGATATAAGGCTGCCAGCACCGCAGCGATGTCCATTCGACCGCCGCGCGCGGCCAGCACGTAGAACACACTTCCAGCCACGTCGACAACACCGCTGAAGATCACCACGGGCAGCACCTCCCGCCTCGGCCATAAGGAGCCGCGAATGGCGCCCGCATACAGCAGCATGACCAGCATCCCGGCCAGGCGTCCGCTGACGATGGGCCACACCACGGCTGCGCGCGTAGCCTGGTGCATGAGCACAAAGAACAAGCCGAAGAAAATGCCTGCAAACAGGGGCAGGCGCAAGCTGCGGAAACTAAGGCGTGCGTCGATCGTCGCGCTGTATCCGGAGATGGTCCAGATCGATGTTAAGGCCAGGCCGAATCCGATGAAGGTCATCACGGATGGCAGGCCCTCGGTAAACGAGCCAACCACCACCGGCACGACCGCCGCCAGCAATGCCGAGACCGGCGCCGCGATCGCCATCTGCCCGTCTGCCAGGGCGCGGTAGAGGAGCAGCAGGCCGATCGTGCCCAGGCCGCCGGCAGCCGCGCTCCACAACCAGGCGGGCAGGGACGGAACCGGCTCGTTCCAGAGCAAGGCGAACGCGAGGATCGGGACGAGACCCGCAATTTCAGAGACGATCAGGACTTGATAAGGCAGGGCGCGTTTGCTGGCCAGGCCGCCCGTGAAGTCCGCCGCGCCCCAGGCGAGCGCGGAACCGATGCCGAATAAGATTGAAAGCAAATTGTCTCCGGGAGTCTTTTGCCACGGATTACACGAATTAAACCGATTTTTAATCTGTGAAAATCCGTGTAATCCGTGGCTGGAATTAGGACTTTCCCGCTGCCCGTGATCTTTCCAATACCTTTTGAGCGTTCTTGACCAGCGGCATATCGATCATCTTGCCGTCCAGTGCATACGCGCCTGCACCGGATTTTTGCGCGGCCTCAAAGCTCTCCACGATTCGTTTCGCATGTGCTATGGCTTCAGCGTTGGGTGTGAAAGCCTCCTGCACCGGCTCGACCTGCGCGGGATGGATGATCTGTTTGCCGCTGTAGCCGAGCTGCGCCCCAAATTCGGCTTCGGAGCGAACCACATCCAAATTCTTGAAATCGATCGTAACGATGTCGATCGCCTGCAGATCGAAAGCCGCGCAAGCCGTGACCACCGCCTGGCGCGCGTACAACAACTCGATCGCCTCCGGCGTGCGGGTCGCCCCGATCGAAGCCGCATAGTCTTCACCGCCGAAGATGACCGCGTCCAGACGAGGGTGCGAGGCGATCTCCTTGAGGTTCAAGATGCCCCTGGCCGTCTCGACCCCGATCAGCAGGCGGATCGAATTGACCTTCCAGCCGTGTTTCAACTCGGCAGCTTCGATGATCTCATGCGCCCATTGAATCTGTTCCAGGGCCTCCACCTTCGGGATCACCATTCCATCCGGATGATACGGCAGCACGGCTTCGATATCTTCTTTTTCCAAACCCGACCCGATCGCGTTGATGCGCGCCAGTTTCTCGCTGTCTCCAAAATCGAGCTCGCGCAAAGCCCTGGCGATGGACTCGCGCGCCTGCGCTTTTTTGTTGGCCGCCACGCCGTCTTCCATGTCCATGCAGATGGAATCGACACCCAGCGTCAGCGCTTTGGTGATCTTCTTCCAGTCGTCGCCGGGCATGTATAACAGTGCGCGTCGGGCTCTCAAGTCTTCTTTTCCTGATTAGAAAGATTGAAGGTTTACAGGTCGAACGTCAAAGGTCGAACGTCCTGCATCTGACGATAGACGTTAGACGTTTGACTTTGGACGCTTGTGGAACATCGCCGTCCGTTCCATCTCCACCACAATTGTACCGTCCGGTTTGCGGCCATGGTGTTTGAAACGCACGATCCCCACTTCCGGCCGTGATTTGGACTCGCGCTTCTCGAGCACTTCGCTTTCGGCATAGATCGTGTCCCCGTGAAAGACCGGATGCGGATGCACCACCTTGTCGTAACCCAGATTAGCGACGATGGTGCCCTCGGTCAGCTCGGCGACGGTCAGACCGATGACCAGGCCCATCGTAAAGAGACCGTTCACCAAACGCTGGCCAAACTCGGTCCCGGCCGCAAAGTCCTCGTTGACGTGCAGAGGCTGTGTGTTCATCGTCATTGCGCAAAAGAGCACGTTGTCCATTTCGGTCACGGTGCGACCCAGCGCGTGCTTGAATTTTTGCCCGACTTCCAGTTCATCGAAATATTTGCCTGACATGATCTCTCCTTTTCACCACAAAGACACGAAGTCACAACCAAATAAAAATTTGCACCTTTGAGTCTTCGTGCCTTCGTGGTTAATTTTCCACGATCTCTACCAGCCTCTGCTCTCGTTCCACTGTTTGACCCTGCTTCACAAATAACTTTTTCACTATACCATTTCCCGGCGCCTGCACACGGATCTCCATCTTCATGGCTTCCAGCACGATCAACGTCTGGCCTTTGGTAACGGCTTCACCTTCCTGCACGTTCACCGCCCGTACGTTTCCCGGCATAGGCGCGGTTAGGTTGCCTTCCAGGCCGCTGGCGGCGCGCCCGCGCTTCGCCCCGGAGGATTTGGTCAACGCCGCTGTCCGTCCGTCCACCGTCACCCAACGCTGCGGGCCGTCGGAACTCACATACGCGGTTACACGCCGACCGTCGATCAGCAGATCCAGCCGGCCATTCTCGTTATGCGTGACCTCGACATAAAAAGCCTGCTCGCCCAGCGTTGCGGTGTAGCCTTTACCGCTGGAAGTCAAGTCGAGTGTTTGAGTGTCAAAAGTGATCTTCATTTCCGGCTGATCCTGAATCCGCTTGGAACTTTCCACGGGCTGTATGGATCCGGCTCATCCGCCCCTGGCACTTGGAACCCTTCGACAAGCTCAGGGCGGCGCCTGACACCTGACACCTGATACTTGACACTTGACACATCCACCTCCGCCAGCGCAGCGGCAATCAGCATTTCAACCGCAGGTTCGGCAGGCGTCCAGGTAAATTTCGATTCCACCCAGCGGGTCGTCACCATGCCGTTGTTGAAATCTTCATGCGCGAGAACGTCTTGCAGAAAATTAATATTGGTCGTCACCCCGTGAATGATGAACTCACGCAATGCGGCTTGCATGCGTTGAATGGCAAGAGTGCGGTTTTCTGCATGCACGATCACCTTGGCCAGCAATGGGTCGTAATAGTGCGTCACCTCATCCCCGACTGTAAATCCCGAGTCCACGCGAATCCCCGGGCCGCGTGGTTCGATGTATTGGGATAACTTACCCGTGCTGGGCAGGAATCCATTGCCCGGGTCTTCCGCGTAAACGCGGCACTCGATTGCGTGTCCGTGTTGGGCCAGGTCTTGTTGCTGGAACGGAAACGGCTCGCCGGTCGCGACGCGGATCTGCCGGCCCACCAGGTCCAGACCGGTCGTCAGCTCGGTAACCGGATGCTCCACCTGCAGGCGGGTGTTCATTTCGAGGAAGTAATAATCGTGCGTATCCGGGTTAACGATGAACTCCACCGTGCCCGCGTTTGCATAGCCCACGGCTTTTGCAGCCGCGAGCGCGGCTTCGCCGATCCGTTTTCGCAATTCCGGAGTGAGCAGCGGCGAAGGTGTCTCTTCGATGATCTTCTGATGGCGGCGCTGGACGGAACACTCGCGTTCAAAAAGATGAACGAGGTGCCCGTGTCCGTCGCCAAAGATCTGGAACTCGATGTGATGTGCATTGGGGAGGTATTTCTCGATCAGCAGACGGTCATCCCCGAACGCGTTCAAGGCCTCCGCGCGCGCCCCTTGAATGGCTTCCGTTAAACCGGCCTCGCTTTCAACGACGCGCATGCCCCTGCCCCCGCCGCCTGCCGCCGCCTTGATCAGCACGGGATAGCCGATCTCCTGCGCGGCTTTCTTAAATTCCTTTTCGTTTATCAGTCCTTCCATCCCCG
>CAYUUJ010000090.1:0-7355 GCA_964447845.1 uncultured Anaerolineaceae bacterium | reverse complement strand
GGTGCTGCAACCGAGACCGAGATGAAGGAAAAGAAGCACCGCGTGGAAGATGCGCTCTCGGCTGCACGTGCGGCCGTTGAGGAAGGCATCGTGCCCGGCGGCGAGATCTCGCTCATCAATGCAGCCGGCAAGCTGGATAAACTGGCCAAGAGCTACGAGGACGAAGAAGAAGTCCGCGTGGGCATCAACATTGTCAAGAAGGCGCTCGAAGCGCCCATCCGCAAGCTGGCCTCCAATGCCGGCCAGGATGGCTCTGTCATCATCGATACTGTCCGCCGCAAGGCCAGCGAAGAGAAAGAAAAAGGCGCAGGCAGGAATATCGGCTACAACGTGATCACGGATGAATATACCGATATGATCAAAGCCGGTGTGATCGATCCGGTCAAGGTCGTGCGCGGCGCGCTCGAAAATGCCGCTTCGATCGCGGCCATGATCCTGACCACCGACGTGTTGATCACCGACATGCCGGAGAAGGATAAAGCCCCCGCCATGCCTCCGGGCGGGATGGATTACTAAGTCCCACCCCGATCGTTTGAACCTCACCCCTTACCCCTTTTTCCTTGCGGGCTCCCGCCTGCCGGAAGAGGGGAAAAGGGGTGAGGTTTTTATATTGGTATAATCCTGACGATGTTTTCCCGCCCCCGATTGTTATTGACACAATTGATCCTGCTTTTGACGCTCAGCCTCACGGGCTGTGCCTCTTTTTTCGTCAGTTCAGGCACGCCCACCCCCAGCGTTCCGACCTCCACACCTGTTCCAGCGACTCCCACTCCGCCGCCGCTGGCCGCGATCGTCAACGGCGAGTACCTCACGCAAGCGGAATTTGAGGCAGAACTTGAGCGCTACAAATCAGCACTCCGGGCGCTTGAGCAATCTGTCTCCGATCAGGAGGCAGACAGGGTCGTATTAGAGGATCTGATCGCGCAAGTTTTGCTGGCCCAGGGTGCGCAGGAGGCCGGCTTTGTGTTAACGGAATCAGACCTCCAGTCACGCGTGCAGGCGCTGGCTTTGCAAATTGGGGGAGATGCAGCCCTGACCGAATGGATCTCCGATCACGGGTATACGGACGATTCTTTCCGTCAGACTTTGAAGCGTTCTGCGGAAGCCGCCTGGATGCGTGACAAAATCGTTGCGGATGTTCCGCTCACAGCGGAGCAAGTCCACATTCAGCAAATTCTGTCCTATAATGAAGAAGATGCCCTTCAGGTACTTGAACAATTGAAGGGTGGCGCTGACTTCGATGAATTGGCCGGGTCCGCTTTCTACGATCCGACCACGCGCGGTGAGCTTGGCTGGGTGCCACGCGGTTACCTGCTGGATGAAAATATAGAAGTGGCCGCGTTCAGTCTCGAAGTGGGTGCGTACAGCGATGTGATCGCAACGCCTGCCGGCTTCCATATCATCAAAGTCCTGGAACGTGATGCGCAACACCCGCTCTCTCCGGATGCGCTCCTGACCCTGCAGGAAAATGCCGTGCAGGATTGGCTGACACAGAAACGTGAACAGAGCGATATTGATCTGGCCCCTTGAACAGAGACACTCCCTGGAGTGATTAAATGGATAATTACGATTTAGACCTGGATACACCACCCTCTCGGCCCGCTTCCAAGCTTCAAGCGTTGGACATGCTTTCGATCTTTGTGTTGCTGATCACTGTGTGTCTGGGGGGCTATTTCCTGTTGATCTTCGTGAATCCGGCTTCCGCTTTAAATCCATTAAAGCCTTTTAACCCGTTCGCTCTGCCCACATTCACCATCACGCCCATCCAACTCGAAGCCACCTGGACGTCCAGCCCGACCATCCAGCCGACCATCACCGAAACTCCCCGCCCGACATTCACTCCGCTGGCCTCCCCGACTTTCTTTTCGCTGATCCCGCCCACGGACACGCCCAAACCAACCGCTACTCCCAAAGCCCCCTTCAGCGCCACGGTCAATGTGATCGAGAGCATCATCATCCCGCATCTGCAGGACGAGGCTTGCAACTGGCTGGGCGTGGGTGGCACGGTTGAAGACACGAACAGCAGCTCGATCATTGGTATGCCGTTGCGCATTGTGGGGACGTTGAATGGCAAGAGCGTTAACATCACCACTGTCAGCGGGCTCTACCCTGATTATGGCAAATCCGGTTTTGAGTTCACTCTGGGAACGGTGCCGGTGGCCTCGAACGACACCCTGTATGTGCAGTTGCTCGATCAAGCCGGGCTGCCGCTTTCGGATAATATCTATATCGATACGTTCAATGATTGCAAGAAAAACCTGGTTCTGGTCAGGTTTAAAATGAATCGCTAAAGTAACCGTGGATTAATTTATTAGCCACGGAACCTGCGGCGGATTTCACTGATTTTTTAGGGGGGTTTATGGCTGAGCTTTTGTACAAAGAGTTGACATTTGCAATTATCGGCGCCGCGATGGAAGTGCATCGTGTTCTCGGCCATGGGTTTTTAGAGGCCGTTTATCAAAGGGCGCTTGCTCACGAATTTCGTTTACACAAAATCCCTTTTGAAGAACAAGTCCGTTTATCGGTTATTTATAAGGAAGTAATAATGGGGGAATATATTGCCGATTTCATTGTAGAAGACAAAATTATTATTGAAATCAAATCGGTTTCCAGGCTCAACGCAAGTCATCAAGCCCAGGCTATCACCTATTTAGCCGCAACGGGCCATAAACTTACACTTCTGCTTAATTTTGGAGCCGGCTCCTTGGAGCAACGCAGGGTTATCAAATAGATTAAATTCCGTGACAATCCGTGAAATCCGTGGCTGAAGTCCTTAAACTGCCATGTTCCAATGTTCGTATTTGGGATTCCTGGCGCGCACCGCATCTTCCAACCCGCGCCTGAGTTTCGTGGTGATTGGTCCCATCTTTCCGGTCCCAACCGGACGGTGATCCACCTGGGTGACTGCTGTGATCTGCGCGGCTGTACCGCATAGGAACATCTCTTCGGCCACGAACACCTCGGTGCGGTCGATCGAACGTTCCACCAACTTGACCCCCAGATCTTTGACGGCCAGTTCCATCACGGAGCGGCGCGTGATCCCTTCCAGGATGTTATCCGTTACAGGCGGCGTGATCAACACGCCATCCCGGACCATAAAGACATTCATCGCCGAGGCCTCCGAGACGTGTCCGTTCTGGTCCAACACCAGGGCTTCATCGAAACCTGCCTGGACGGCGTCTGATTTGACCAGCGCCGAGTTCGCATACGCGCCCGATACCTTGCCGCGCGCCGGGATCATATTGTCGTCGATGCGCCGCCAGGACGAGATGGTCACGTGCGCGCCTTCGTCGTTCGGCATATACTTCTCATACGCCATTGTGAAGATGCACAATTCATCCTTCACGTCATGCAGCCGCACGCCGATACCCATATCCGCCTTGTAGATGGTGGGACGAAAATAAATGTCCTGCTGCCAGTTGTCGGTGCGTAGCAGGTCCATCGTGACCTGGATCAGGCTCTCCTCGTCGTAATCCACGTTCATCGACATCATGCGCGCGGATTGCAGCAGCCTGTGGAAATGGTCCCAGGGACGAAAAACGAAGAGACGTTTCTTCTCTTCGTTCCAGTAAGCCCGCATGCCGCCAAATACGGCCGTGCCGTATAAGAAGCCATGCGTTGCTATGTTTATTTTTGCTTCGGACAGCGGGACGATCTTTCCCTCAAAGAACGCGTGCTTCGAGAGATCCACTAGGGCCTCCAGGAAATCAGATTGGGACCAGCTCTTACGCACGCATTATAACCGAATTGACCGGGTCACTTTTCGCCCCTCGGCCTGCCTCCGTTTGGAAGCATTCTCCACCCTTGACAGACTCCCGTAATCCGCTAAAATCTAATTCGATAAGCATCGAATTAGATTTTAGGGACGATATGAACCTGCAAAACGACACGCTTAAATTTGTAAAAGCCATGGCGGATGCGGAACGACTGCGCGTCATCGGCTTGCTGACACGCGGGCCGCAGGGCCTGGCGGAGATCGCTGCGGGGCTGGGGATCCACCCTGCAGACGCAGCCCGGCATCTCGAGCAATTAACCGTCAGCGGCGCGATCCGGGAGAGGGCGGGCAGGTATGAGCTGGACGAGAAAAGGATCGAAACGCTGGCGCGGGAGCAGTTCGAGGCGCCGCGCGACGCGTATGTCCCCGCGCCCGGTCTGGATTCCCGATCGCGTAAAGTCCTGGTAACGTATCTGAACCCGGATGGATCACTCAAACAGATCCCAAGCCAGCCGGGCAGATTAAAGGTCATTTTGCAGTACCTGGTGGCGGCCTTCACGCCCGGTATGGATTACACCGAGAAGGAAGTCAACAGCGTGCTGCGCCGCTTTCACGTGGACGTCTCCGGCCTGCGGCGGGATTTGATCGACTCGGGTTTGATGGCGCGTGAGAGCGATGGATCCCGGTATTGGCGCAGCCCTGCGACCGATGGGAGTGTCGAAGGGAGGATTCAATGAATCCTGCGCGTGCTTCCTTTCTTCGCGGTCCAGTTCTTTTTTGGCTCGAAGAGGAATAGATATGAGCGAAGAGCTTGTAACTTTCTTCAAAGCTTTGGCAGATGCCAACCGGCTCAAGATCGTGGGTTTGCTGGCCGGGCAGCCCTACAGCGTGGAGGAACTGGCCGCGTTGCTGGAGCTGAAGCCCTCCACCGTGTCGCATCATCTGGCGCGGCTGAGCGAGGCGGGGTTGGTCAGTGCGCGGGCGGAGAGCTATTACACCATCTACCGGTTGAATAAAGACGCGCTCGAAGCAAGATCGCGCAGTCTGTTCTCCAAAGCCGAGCTGCAAACGGCGACCGCGCACGTGGACCTGAATGCTTACGATCAAAAAGTGGTGGCTGATTTTTCGCGCCGGGACGGCAGTTTGAAGACCATCCCTGCCCAGCGCAGGAAGCTGGAGGCGGTTTTACGGTATGTGGTGAAAGCCTTCAAGCCAGGCAGGCGCTATAGCGAGAAGCAGGTCAATGAGATCCTGAGCGGCTACCATGAAGACACGGCCACCCTGCGCCGTGAACTGGTGGGGTTTGGTTTGATGAAACGCGAAGGTGGGGGAGGCGAGTACTGGCGGGAGGAACGGCCGGCGTCGAAGGTCTAACGTCCAACGTCCAATGTCAAACGTCTAGGGTCGAATGTCTCAACGCTTTTGGATTGTCAGGGACTCTGTTCCGTTTAGAGGGAAAGTTAACGGTGCAGCTTCCAATTGCATGACCCGGCTGTTTGCAAAGAATCCAAATTCAAAGGATGTTTGCTCGCCGGCTTTCTTCCCGGGGATGGGCATTAAGCGCGCCGTCAGAGGTTTATCCAATCGCAGTGCCATCGCAGATAAGTCAAGTAACAGCGCAGCGATCTGCCCGGAACTGGTATCACCGGGCAGGGGTATTGTATCCAGTCCAGTTCCGCACACGGCCGAATAAAGTAACAGATCCTTGATGGTTAGCGTGCCCTGTGCGGCGCGCTGCGCAAGGACCGAGTCTTCCAGCACTGGCTGCATAAACCCGCTAAAGCCGGTGTGTGGGAAATCCGCGCGGTCAATGGCTTCAGTTAATAACGCTGCAGCTGCCAGCGATCCATGCAGGCCAATTCCCGGGATGCCCATTTTTTCAACCGCCATACCGAGGGAATGGGCGTCATCCGGGAATGGGGCCAGTGAGAAATCAATCCCTCCGAATCGAGTATCGAATATCGAATTATCGAGTATCGAATCATCGAATATTCGATCACTCGATATTCGAGGAAGGGCATGTGCAACCGCCGCGATCGCCCTCCCATGTTTCTCGATTTCATCGATCAACCACCTTCGTCCATCGTCCATTGTCCGATTGGCACTGAATGCCTCCACTGCCAGGTCCGCTGCTTCGGTGGCGATCGCAAACGACGGCGCGTCTCCTTCGTGATACGCGGCAGGGAAGAACGGCGCGCCCGCAGGGACGTTCGCCAATGCGGCGAACCGCAGGTTGGCAAAGCCATTCGGCTCGAGCAGCGCGCACTTGACGATCACATCTGCGCACGCATGCAGCGCGTTTAGGTCAATGCCGCGGGTTTGATACGCCATGACTCCCCCGAAGAAGATATTTTGCGAGGCGGCGATGGCATCCGGAATGACAGCGAAACTTTCGGGGAAATCCGGCAGGGCGGGGCCTAGCGAGGCATACCCGACGTTGATCTGCTGGATGCTGCGTGACATCTCCTGCGCTAATGCGCTCAGGGTTTCAGTCGTGATATTCGCAGGGCCCAGCAATTTTGGGAACGGGATGGTCGCCAACCGCGTGGTCTGCACCTCATAACCTGCAGCCTCATAGGCAGACCGGGCTAGAGCCAGGAATTCACCTGCCGCTCGCAAGGCTTTTTCTTCCAGCGGCCAGCCCGGGTTGTAGAAATAAGTAATCGAGCGGATCTTCATGCTTTATCTAAATATCAAACACAGTGCTGCAATAAAAATAATGATGGAAATTAATCCCATTGAACGAACGATGGTCACTTGAGTGGGGTATTTGCGTACATACTCCGCCGGGTCCCTTTTGGCGATCTCGATCATGGTGCTTTGTTCGTGCGATAACACATTGGAGTTAAAAAGCCTGGCCCATAACGCCAACCAGCCATGCATCATTTTGATAATGGTGACCGGTTTGCCGAAAGCTAAATAGCTCAACAGTGCCAATATGATGGCTGCAACGATCAGAACGGTTTTTTCCATCTTTGCCTCATGACTTCGAAGATTATTATCGATCCTGCCACCGCCGCATTCAACGACTCGGCGCCTCCAGGCATCGGAATGCTAATTTGCTGATTTGCTAATTTGCGTGCCTCTTTGCTCGCACCCTCAGCCTCGCCGCCGATGATCAAAACCAGAGGCTGCCGGAGATCCGTTTCCCAACAGGATTGACCGTCCATATCCGCCAGGAATATCTGCATATTTCTTGGTTTGATTAATTTCTCGATTTCCTCCCATGCCATGGAGCGGATGGACAGTCGAAAGTGCGCGCCCATTCCGGCACGCACCGCCTTGGGCGCAAATGCATCCGTTGTCTCAGGCGGGAGCAGCACAGCCTGCACACCTGCCGCATCCGCGGTTCGTAATAATGTGCCCAGGTTTCCGGGGTCGCGGATCTGATCCGGAATGAGAATGAAATGCAGGGCGTCGGGAAAAGAAAGGGGGGAATAATCGGTGACTGCCAGGATTCCCTGTGGCGCTTCGGTTTCGCTGAGCGATTCCATCAAGCCCGTAGAGATTACATCTGTTTCAACGCCGATCTCCGTGAGTCGTTGAATGAGAGCCTTTCCACGCTCATTCAACGACTCATCATAAAGCACAAATCGGATCGGCCGTTTTGCGTTAACTGCTTCTTCAACCAGACGCACAC
>CAYUUJ010000089.1:0-7407 GCA_964447845.1 uncultured Anaerolineaceae bacterium | reverse complement strand
AAGACCGGCGCCCTTTCCAAGATCACCTCTGCCCTGCCGGCGCAGAACAATGCGATCAAACCGCTGTGGACCTTCAAATGCGAGGACGAAGTCCGCGGTTCACCGATCCTGTATCAAAATACCCTGCATGTGGGTTGTTACGACAACAACCTTTATACACTGAACGCGGCTGACGGACAATTTCAATGGAAATATGCCACGGATGGCGGAGTGGTTTCGAAGCCGGCCATGTATGAAGGCAATATCTATATTGGTTCTGAAGATCAGCGACTGCACGTCATCAGCGCGCGCTCCGGCAAGGTGGTTTGGACCTATTACACCGACGGCAAGATCCGCTCCTCACCGCGCATCTCCGAGGGACATGCCTTCATCGGCTCAGACGACCAGGCATTGCATGCGGTTAACCTGAACACCGGCCGCGCGTCCTGGAAGTTCGAAACCGCCGACGCGATCCGTTCCACGCCGCTGGTGGCCAACGAGCTCGTTTATGTAGGTTGCGAGAACGGCGATTTTTATGCCATCGATTTCCGCGGGGAATTGAAATGGCGTTTTCAAGCCAAGCGTGGTGTGACTTCCTCTCCCAACCAGGCCGGCGGGACCATTTTTTTTACTTCGCTGGATGGTGTGCTGTATGCCCTGGATGGCAAGAACGGCTGGGCGGTCTGGCGCTTCCGGCTGGATAAGCCGTCCGTTTCATCGCCTGCCCTGGCGGATGATTTCATCTTTGTGGGCGCGGCCGACGGCTGTATCTATTGTGTCAACGTGCGCACCGCCAAGGAAATCTGGCGCTTTCGCACTGAGAATCAAGTCTCCAGTTCTCCGGTCATTTACAAAGACTCGCTCTACTGTGGTTCCGTAGACGGAAGTCTGTATTGTTTGGAATATCGCTCGGGACGCCTGCGATGGAAGTTCGAAACCAAGGGCGCCATCACCGGCTCACCCTTTGTCTTCGACGACATCGTGTATGTAGGTTCGAGCGATCACAACGTCTACGCCCTGTTGGCCTGATAAGGAGTCGCTGTGGTTGATTTTTTTCGCAAGCTGTTCGGGAACAAGTCCCATCCAAAAAAAGACAGCCCCTCCACCAACGATCGCGCCACCACCGCGCCGCTTACGGATCACCAGATCCAATCCATCATATATAACCAGAGCCCGCGCTACGAGACCCAGCAACTGGTGGCAGGCACGGGCCAGTCGGTGGGCAAACAGCGCGAACATAATGAGGATAGTCTGCTGGCGATCACCAGCACCATCTCGAGCGGATCCGAGAATATCCCCTTCGGCCTGTACATTGTTGCCGACGGCATGGGCGGACATCAATTCGGCGAAATCGCCAGCAATGCAGCCATCCGCATCATGGCCGGACACATCCTGCGGGCTTTTCATACTTACCTGTTCAATCTGCCAACAACACCCATGCAGGAACCGATCCAGGAGATCATGGAAGCCGCCATCAAGGACGCCCACCGTTATGTGCAGCGCGAGGCGCCCGGCAGCGGCACGACCGTGACGGCCGCGCTGGTGCTGGGTCAACAAGTGACGATGGCTCATGTAGGCGACAGTCGCGCCTATGCCGTTTACCCGGATGGACGCATTTCCCCGGTCACGCGCGACCATTCTCTTGTCAAGCGCTTGGAGGAGCTCGGGCACTTGAGCGCGGACGAGGCCGCAAATTTCCCGCACCGCAATGTGCTGATCCGCGCGCTGGGACAGGGCGACACTCTCGAAGCAGATATCTTCACCGTTCCATTTCCCCAACCCGGATATTTACTGATCTGCAGCGACGGACTCTGGGGCGTGGTGGCCGAACAGGATATCTCACGCGCCACGGTTGAATCACCCAATTTGCACCGAGCCTGCCAAAATCTGGTGGAAGCTGCCAATGTAGCCGGCGGACCCGACAATATCAGTGTGATCCTGGTGCAATTGATCGGTTAGTATGCCTTCCAAGCTGCCGAATTACTACGAGATCCTGGGCGTTTTGCGGGATGCGTCTCAAGAAGAGATCAAGCGCGCTTACTACGAATCCGCCCAAAAACTGCATCCCGATAAAAACAAAGCTCCCGGCGAAACCGAAATTTTCCTGGATATTCAACAGGCGTATGAGGTGCTCTCCAACTCAAATCGCCGCGCCAAGTATGATGCCACGCTGCCTCCCGACGAGGAAGTTCATTCCGTCATTCGGCATGAGATCAACTTCAGCCGGCGCAACCTGGTCAAACTGAACGAGCCACAGCTGATCTATGCCTTGCTGGAAGTGGAACCACGCGACCGGCAAACCGATAAGATCCCCGCCCCTCCGCTTAACGTTTGCCTGGTGCTGGATCGTTCCACCTCCATGCAGGGCGAGAAGATGGACGTGGTCAAGGCTGCCGCCATCCAGCTCCTGCGCAGCCTGCGCGCGCAAGATATATTCAGCTTGGTCGTTTTCAGCGACAAGGCCGAAGTACTGATTCCGGCCGCTTATCAAGCGGAGCGCAACAAGCAGGAAGCCGGCATTCAGATGATACAAGCCTCTGGGGCAACGGAGATCTTTCAGGGACTGGAAGCAGGCTTGAGAGAGGTCCGGCGCGGGGTCGACCCATCGCGCGTGAACCACGTCATCCTGTTGACCGACGGACATACATACGGTGATGAACCGGCCTGTCTGCAATTGGCGGAAGAGGCAGCCGCGCAAAATATAGGGATCAGCGGCATAGGGATCGGCAGTGAGTGGAACGATATATTTCTGGACGCGCTGTGCGGCCGTACAGGCGGAAATAGCGCCTACATTGCCAAGCCCCAGGATATACAGAAGGTCTTGATCGAAAAATTCAAGGCGCTGGCGAATGTCTTCGCCGATGAAGTCGTATTGGAATTCGAACCCCTGGAAGGCATTGAGATGAAGTATGCCTTCCGCTTGCAGCCTGAAGGCGGGCCGGTGGCGGTGAATAAACTCCTGCAGCTTGGCCCCATATTGCAGGATGTCCCGCTGCATGTTCTATTTGAATTTGTGATTAATCCGTCTGCGTTAAAGAGTAGCACGATCGGATTGTTGACCGGGACCTTGAAGGTCTCACTCTCGGGACACCCATTACCCACCCCTCCCATCCGTCTGCACCTGACCCGCGATGTGGAACTTGAGCCGGCCTCAGAGCCGCCACCGACGAAAATCTTGAGGGCCCTATCACGTTTGACTTTATATCGCCTGCAGGACCGGGCGCGCCAGGAAGCTGACAGCGGCAATTTCGATACGGCTACACGTCACCTGAAGAATCTGGCTTCGCACCTGCTTTCGCAAGGCGAAGGGGGTCTGGCCCGGACTGCCCTGCTGGAAGCCGAGAACTTGCAACGCGAACGCGCCTGGAGTGCAGACGGGGGCAAGGAGATCAAGTACAGCACCCGGGCCCTGCTTTTCACAGACAGTAAGGAAAAAGCCCGATGATCGTCTGCCAAAATTGTAAACACCAGAATATGGCCGGCTCCATGTTCTGCACCGAATGCGGCGCCAATATCGCCCCTGAAGATGCGATCTCAACTCAAAATATTGCCACGGGTGAGATGCACATGGCTGTCGACGGCAAACCCGTCAAATCCCGGCAGGCGGTCATCACCAAGCTGGATACCTGGGGCACCCTGCACTTGATGGACACCGGTCAGATGCTGCCCTTGTCCGATCGGAATGAATTCACGCTGGGCCGCATCAGCGAGGGCCAGCCGATCATGCCGGATATCGACCTGTCTCCGTATCAGGCGTACGGCAGCGGCGTCTCCCGTTTGCACGCGGTATTGAAACGGGACGGCAATCGCATCATCCTGATGGACCTCGGCTCGTCGAACGGAACCTACCTGAACGCCAAACGCCTAAACCCGAACATGGAGCAGATGATCCAGCACGGCGATATCATCGCGCTCGGAAAACTTAAGATCCAGGTCATCCTACAAAATTCGTAAACAGAAAGGTAAAAAACCATGGCATATACGGTGATCCTGCATTTGTCCGGCGAGAGCGCGGTGGCCGGCGAGATCGATGAACTGCCCAAACCTACCGATACCATCCTGGTCGTTAGTAATCCCCGCAGCCGCGACGGAAAAGACCTGCACTATCTGGAGGCCAACGTCGTTAAGGTCATCTGGCCGATCTCCAAACTTACCTTGATAGAGATCCTGCAGGGCCAGGAAGAGGAAAAGATCATCGGCTTCGTGAGGGAGTAAGATGGCCGAACAATTTGACCGCCGCCGCATCCTAGTGGTGGATGATGAAGAGCGCATGGTGCGTTTCATCCGCATGAACCTGGAGCATGATGGCTTTCTGGTAACGGAGGCGCTTAACGGCAAGGAAGCCATCCAGAAACTGCGGGATGTCAACCCGGACCTGATCCTGCTGGATGTCATGATGCCGGATCTGGATGGCTTTGAGGTGCTGGAGGCCATCCGGGAGGTCAGCAACGTCCCGGTCATCATGCTGACGGCGCGCGGCGAGGAGGACGATCGGGTACGGGGCCTCGAGCTCGGCGCGGACGACTACATCACCAAACCGTTCAGTCCGCGTGAAATGGTCAGCCGAGTTAAAGCAGTGTTGCGGCGTACTGAAAGCGCCAGCGGTTCGATGCACGGCCTGATCGAGGTGGATGAGCGATTGAAGATCGATTTTGACCGGCGTGAGATCTGGCTGGACGGCAAGCTGGTCAAGCTGCGCCCCACGGAATATCGCCTGTTGTATCACCTGGTTCAGAATGCCGGCTGGGTTGTATCCCACGACCAGTTGCTGCAAAAGGTTTGGGGGCATGAGTATCGCGACGAACCTCATTACGTCCGGCTGTACATCAATTATTTGCGACAGAAGCTGGAGAAAGACCCCGCCAACCCAAAATATATTTTGACCGAACGCGGGGTGGGCTACCGGTTCGTGGACTTCAGACGACAGAAGGAAAAAGAGTAGCTCGCTCGAGAACGATCCATATAGAAACTTAACCACCACAAAGTGCTCCAAAGCAGACAGATGCCCCGTCACTGAACCGTGACGGGGCACTTATTTAGCAGGCACGTCATAAAGTCACGTCTTCATCGTTATTAAAGCAGGCGCGGTATTAAAGCCCGGCAGACCTCATAGAAGGAGCAAAATGGCAACCAAAAAATCTAAACCAGCCGCGACCAGAATGTTTTCCACCCGGAATGATATGCCGGTCAAGCAACGCGAGAATATCAACAAGCTGTTGAATGAGCAACTGGCGGATCTTTTCGACCTTTACAGCCAGACTAAACAGGCTCACTGGAACGTGAAGGGACAGGAATTCTTTCAACTGCATAAACTGTTCGACGATCTGGCTGAAGTACTTCTTAACCATCTGGATGATATTGCCGAACGCATAACAGCTTTAGGTGGGATCGCACTCGGAACCGTAAGCATGGCTGCTGATGCTAGCCGTTTGCCGGAATATACAACGGATATTGTGGGCAGCACGGCCAGCCTACGGGCGCTTTCTGTGCGCTTTGGACTGGCTGGTAAGTCCGTCCGCGCGGCGATCAAATCTGCGGAGGAGCAGGAGGACCTCGGCACCGTCGATCTGCTCAGCCAGGTATCGCTCGACCTCGATAAAGGATTATGGTTCATGGAAGCTCACTTGCAGGAAAAGTAAGCTTTAGGAAATATACAAAGCACCGGGCGGACTCAGCGTCCGCCCGATTTTTTGGATGTCCCGTTATATAAATCCCAATAAATATTATGCAGGGAATATCATTTGAGCCAGGAGAACAACATGGAACCTAAACGATCGCAATCCAGGTTTACCCGATTTGCGAAATGGGCTTCGCGCATGGCCGGCAGGCCGGTCATCTTCGTGGCCGCGATGGCGGTTATTGTGATATGGGCCATCACCGGTCCTTTTTTCGGATTCAGCGACACCTGGCAGCTGGTCATCAACACCAGCACCACCATCGTCACCTTCCTGATGGTCTTCCTGATCCAGAATACCCAAAACCGCGACTCGGAAGCCATGCAGGTCAAATTGGATGAATTGATACGGGCGATAGAAGGCGCGCACAACGCGCTGTTGAACCTGGAGGAATTGGAGCAGGAGGATCTCGATCGCATTCGCGCCAGCTACCTGAAGCTGGCGGAGAAAGCCCGGCTTGGCTTACGCGACGGCACTGCGGATGGAGCGATCACTGAGGTAGAAGCTTAAAACCCTTATTCCTTCTCTCCGCTTATTTTCATCCATTCCTTTTTCATTTTCATTGCATCCGTTTCCAGGATGGGACTCTCACACAGGATGCGTCCGCCGCAGCCAAATTCCCTCAGCGCGCGGAAAAGCGCTTTCAGGTCCAGGTCGGCATCCTTGAGTTCGAGGTGGTTCTTTTCCCCTTTGGGACCGTATTCGATCCCAGACAGATGGACATGCAGATGTTTGAGCGCATCCGCGCCGCCCGCCTTTTTATAGACTTTCAACATTGCAGCCCACTCATCATAAGTATTGATCGAGCCATCCCCGGGGCGGGCATGCAGGTGGGCAAAATCCAGGCAGGGTTGAACGCCTTCGATCTCGTTGCTCATGGCGATCGCATCTTCGAACGAGCCAAGCATGGCGGATTTGCCCATCGTTTCGGGTCGCAACGTGACCTTATCCCCGTTCCGATGCAGTTCCTTCACACATTCTTTTAAGCGGGGGATGGCAATTTTCCAAACTTCTGCAGGCGGGTTGCCGAAATAAGAACCGGGATGAAAAATAATGTCGGTGGCGCCTGCCAGATAGCCATAATGCCCGGCGTCCATCAATCGCTTGCGAGACTTGGGCCATTCGTCTTTATCTGCGTTCAGATTAATATAGTAGGGTGCGTGCACGCTCAACGCCACGCCCTGTTCTTCGCCGGTGGCTTTGATCGCCGCGCAGGTCCCTTCGCTCACCCGCACCGCTTGCACCCAGCCCAATTCGAAAGCGTTCAGCCCGATCGATCTGCTGAACACGATCGCGCCCACCGAACCACCCGGGTTTTTAGGCGTCCCGGACGGGGCGCCTACAGTTCCAAAACGGAAAGATAATGTCATGTTTACTCCTTTCTTAAACACAAAGGTCACGAAGGTCACGAAGGAAAAACCTTTGAGTCCCTGGTGACCTTCGTGTTTAAAATATTCCGTTCAATTTTTCCCACAGAGGCGGACCCAGGATCAACACACCGACCATGATGGCTGCCAGTGCCGCGATCAAAACGGCGGCAGCCCCCACATCCTTGCCGACTTTGGCCAGCGGGTGTTTTGCAGGGCTGGCCATGTCCACCACCGCTTCGATGGCGGTATTGACAAACTCGGCGGCGAAGACCATCGTGACCGTCAGGGTGATGACCGCCCAATCGCGGGCCGGCAGACCGAGCCACAATCCCAACACAAAGACGAGCACCGCCGCCAGCGCATGCACCCACGTGTTCTGCTGG
>CAYUUJ010000088.1:0-7437 GCA_964447845.1 uncultured Anaerolineaceae bacterium | reverse complement strand
CGGTGGAGACCGTGCTTAAGTTCGGCGAGGGGTACATCACGATCAATCTGGTGGAAAAGAACGAGGACATCAATTTTTCAGAACATCTGGCGTGTCCCGAACACGGCATCAGCATCGGCGAGATCGAGCCGCGCACTTTCTCCTTCAACACGCCGCACGGCGCCTGTCCCGACTGTCAGGGCCTGGGTTCGAAACTTGAGATCGACCCGGACCGCATCATCCCGGACCCCGATCGGTCTCTGAACGAGGGGGCGATCGCCAGCATGGAGTGGAGCGGCCCGAAAGAGGAAGGCGGCTACTATTGGCAGAGCCTTCAGTCGGCAGCCAAACACTACAAGATCAATCTGGATAAACCAGTCAGCGAGCTGTCCAAGGACCAGCTCAATACGGTCCTGTTTGGGACGGGTGATAAACAGATCCAGATGAACTATCAAAACAGCAATGGTGGTTCGTATAAATTCAATCGCGCCTTTGAGGGTGTGATTACCAATCTGGAACGCCGCTACCGCGAGACCAACTCGGAATACATTCGAGAAAAGATCTCCGAGTACATGTCTGACCGGCCCTGTCCCACCTGCCATGGACAACGCCTGCGCCCCGAAGCGATCGCCGTCACGATCGATGACGTCAACATTATCCAGGCCACATCCTGGCCTGTCCTGAAGTCTCTGGAGTGGGCGCAAAAATTATCAGCGACCAAATCCCCGCTCACCTCCCGCCAGAAGGCCATCTCGGAACGCATCTTGAAAGAGATCAGCGAGCGGCTTGGATTCCTCGTGAATGTCGGTCTGGATTATTTGACTCTCAACCGTCGCGCCGCCACACTTTCGGGCGGTGAGGCTCAGCGCATTCGACTGGCTACTCAAGTTGGCTCGCGGTTGGTGGGCGTACTGTATGTGCTGGATGAGCCATCCATTGGATTGCACCCGCGTGACAACAACCGTCTGCTCGACACGCTTAGAGGCTTGCGCGACCTCGGTAACACGGTCCTGATCGTGGAACACGACGACGAGACCATCCGCACTGCCGACTGGATCATCGACCTCGGTCCTGCAGCCGGCGAGCACGGTGGACAGGTCATCGCCGAAGGAACTCCGAAGGACATCCTGGCACATCCCAAGTCCTTGACGGGACAATATATGTCGGGGCGGAAACAGGTTGAGATTCCAAAAAAGAGACGGGACGGGAACGGCAAGGGCTTGAAGATCATCGGCGCCAGCGCCAATAACCTGAAGAATGTGACCGTTACGATCCCTTTGGGTAAGCTCGTCTGCATCACCGGTGTCAGCGGCTCGGGCAAGTCCACTTTGATGACGGATGTACTGTATAACGCGTTGGCCGATAAATTGATGGGTGCCCGTACCCAGCCCGGTGATTATAAAGATATCAAAGGCACCGAGCATCTGGATAAGATCATCAACATTGACCAGTCCCCGATCGGCCGGACGCCTCGCTCAAACCCCGGTACGTACACCGGGTTGTTCGATGAGATGCGCAAGCTATTTGCCGAGCTACCCGAGAGCAAGGTGCGCGGCTACAAACCCGGGCGTTTTTCATTCAACGTGCACGGCGGACGCTGCGAAGCCTGTCAGGGCCAGGGAGAACTGCGTATCGAGATGCAGTTTCTGCCGGACGTATATGTGCCATGTGATGTGTGTCAGGGTTCGCGCTTCAACCGGGAAACCTTGCAGGTCAAGTTCCGCGATCAATATAGCATTGCCGATGTATTGAAAATGACGATCGACCGTGCGTTGGAAGAATTCAAGAATTATCCGCCCATGCTGAATAAGCTGAAATTATTGCAGGAAGTGGGACTGGGTTATGTCACGGTCGGTCAGCCCGCCACCACCCTTTCGGGAGGAG
This sequence comes from uncultured Anaerolineaceae bacterium, assembly GCA_964447845.1. Lineage (GTDB taxonomy): Bacteria > Chloroflexota > Anaerolineae > Anaerolineales > Villigracilaceae > DASXQN01. The sequence goes on along the minus strand of CAYUUJ010000088.1, from coordinate 5,574 downwards.
AGGCACAACGCGTGAAATTATCGAAAGAATTATCCCGCCGTGCCACCGGCCGGACGTTGTATGTCCTGGACGAGCCCTCCGTCGGCTTGCACGCCGCGGATGTACACAAACTGATCGAGGTGTTGCAGCGTTTGGTGGACGCGGGCAACTCAGTGTTGATCATCGAACACAACCTGGACATCATAAAAGTGGCGGACTGGTTGATCGATCTGGGCCCAGAGGGCGGCGACCGCGGCGGCGAACTGGTGGCGGAAGGTACTCCTGAACAAGTTATCAAAGTAAAGGGATCCTATACCGGCCAATTCCTGAAGACCCACATGAAATAGTAATTCGTAGGGGCAGACCCGTGTGTCTGCCCAAATGAACAAGCGTCTGCCCAAATGGCCGGATGCGTCCAGCTCATTTATATGAGGAGCAGTCCTGATAAGCTGATTCTCATGTATCTACACGAAGTTTTGAACCCACTCTAAAATCCACTAAAGTTCAGGTAGAATCATTTTTTTCACGCGTGGATGACATGCCAGACCACGCCCTACTACATGAGGAAATTAACGTACCAATGAACAGACCTCCGGTTTCATCGTCTACTTCGAGTGTCATCAATTCCTACCGAAAACGCCGACATCGGCGCGGTCCGAACATGATTTACATAATCGCCGGTGTGCTGGTGCTGGGTGGAGTCATCCTGCTGATCGTTTGGCTCAGCGGGCCGGGTCAACCCTTGAACGCACTTTTTGCCACCGACACACCAACACCTACAGTGACTCAAACGCCCTCACTGACTCCGATTCCAACCGAAACGCCAACCATCACGCCCACAGCCTCGCAAACCTCCACGACCACCCCCTCCGCGCCTTTCACGTATACGGTCCAGGACGGCGACTCGTTGGCCGTGATCGCCGAGCGGTTTGCTCTGGGCGATAACGGTATCCCGCTGATCCTTCTGCTCAATCCCTATAATGAAGACGACGGCACCGGCATTGACCCGACCACGCAAATTGTGTATCCAGGTCAACAGATCATCATCCCGAACCCGGGTATGCCCTTCCCGACCGCCACGTCCATCCCGGCCGATCTGCCGCGCGGCACGAAACTGAATTACGTGGTGCAGTCCGGTGACTCGCTGGCTGCGATCGCATCCTTATTTAACAGCACGGTCGATGCCATCATCGCGGAGAATGAGCTGGCCGATCCAAATGCCATCTACGTCGGGCAATTGCTGGTGGTACCAGCCAACCTGGTTACCCCCACTGCTACCCTTCCCCCGACCAGCACACCTGCGGTCTCGCGCACGCCCACACCTTAACCGGCAACACATATCAGAGCTGGAGCGGTTTGTTCTAGACAAAAGACCCGCCCTCAGGTAGAATACGGCTTCCCGGTAGAACCGGAACGTCCCACTCAGCGGGGAAAGCCGCTCAAACTTTATAGAAAGAAATTGAAGAGGAACGACCCTTGGCTAATATCAAGTCCCAAATCAAAAGAAACCGTCAGAACACAAAGCGCCGGCTGCGTAATCGGCATTTCCGCGGCGCGGCGCGCACGGCGGTTAATGAAGCGCGTGCAGCATTCGACACCAGCGCTCCCAATACCAAAGAAGCCGTGATGGCTGCCATCAGCTCGCTCGATAAGGCGGCTGAAAAAGGCGTGATTCACGCGAATAACGCCTCCCGCCGCAAAGGCCGCTTGATGCGTCGGCTGTATGCGCTGAACGCTTCCGCCCGGCCGGCTGCCGAGAAACCTGCCAGGGTTGAACCGCCGGCGCAAGCTGAAGGCGCCGCCGTCGAAGAGCCGAAGAGCAAAAAGACAACCGCGAAAAAGGCAGCTGAACCGAAGAAGACCGCTGCTCCGAAAAAGGCTGCAGCCAAGAAAACCGCCGCCAAAGCACCGGCAAAGAAGAAAGCGGATAAAAAGTAATTTTAGGAACGGGAGTGGAAACACTCCCGTTTTTGTTACCCCCACCGCCCTGCGGGCACCTCCCCCAAATACGCTTATAGGCTTAAACTTTTTATTCAAATTTCGATGCGTATTTGGGGGAGGCCGGGAGGGGGTCCTGATATAATCCGTCATCATGTTTGAAAAAGAACAAAAAGTCATTGAAGATAAGATCCATGCATTCGCAAAGCAAAATGACCTGCCGCTTGCGGAGTTGAAGTGGTCTCCCATCCCGTTCAACGGTGAATGGGGCATCTCAACCTCCTTCTTCCAAAGCGCGGCAGACGAAACGCGGCAGGGAAAGACAAAAGGAATACCTGTCCCGCAGAGAGCGCAACAGATCGCGGAACAGGTCAGGGGTCAGATCGGAAGCGCAGAGGGGATCAGCCGCACCGAAGCCGTGAAAGGGTATCTCAATCTATATTTTTCAACATCCGAATACGCGCGCCGTGTGGTGGACATGGTGGCCGCCTCCGGCCCGGACTTCGGGCGGGGCGCGAAAAAAAATGAGCGGGTCATGGTCGAATACGCCCAGCCCAACACGCATCATTCATTTCACATCGGGCACTTTCGCAACGCCATTCTCGGTGAAGCGCTTGCCAGGCTGACGGAGTTTGCAGGTTTTGAAACCATCCGCGCCTCCTATCCCGGCGACATCGGTCTGGGCGTGATTACGATCCTGTGGGCGTACGATAAATTCTATAAAGGGCAGGAACCGGCAGGCGTGCATGAGCGCGGACGGTGGTTTTCGAGGATCTACGCCGAGGCCACAGCCATGCTGGAACCCAAGGAAAATGAAACGCCCGAAGAAAAAGCCAAACGCGAAGCGTATGACACCGAGCGGCGCGAGATGTACCGCAAATGGGACGCGCGGGATCCGTATGTCCGCGAGCTGTGGCAGCGTACGCGTGAATGGAGCCTGGAAGAGCTGCGCGATATTTTGCAAATGCTGGATATCCAGATGGATGTTTGGTTCTACGAGTCAGTGGTGGATGACTCTGCCAAACAGATCGTGGAAGAATTGATCAAGCTGGGGATCGCGGACGACGAACGACCGGAGGGTGGGCCGGTGATCGTAAAAATAGATGAAAAGCTGGGTCTGACCAAGGAAAAGTATCGCACAAATGTGATCCTGCGCCGGGATGGGACGACAGTCTATCTCACCAAGGATCTGGCACTGGCCAGGGAGAAATTTGAAAAATACCAGGCTGACCGTTCGATCTACGTGGTGGACTATCGCCAGTCCTTGCACCTGCAGCAAGCTTTCGCGATCCTGCGGTTGTGGGGCTTTAAACAAGCAGAAAAATGTTATCACCTGGCGTACGGGTTCGTGACCCTGCCCGATGGCGCCATGTCTGCGCGGCGTGGACGGATTGTGCTGTTCAAGGAGGTCTTCGACGAGGCCGTGAAACGTGTGCTGGCAGTCGAATCCGAGAAATCGCCCGACATGGCGGAAACGGAACGTCAAAAGATTGCCGAGCAGATCGGTCTGGGCGCCATGGCCTATTCGATGCTCGCCGTGGATAACAATAAGGACATCGTCTTCGATGTCGATGACGCGCTCGCCTTTGATGGCCGGACCGGCCCATACATCCAAAATGCGCATGTCAGGGCAAATTCAATTTTGCGAAAAGCCAATTTCCAACCGTCAGACCTTCGACGTTCGACCTTTGACTATGCCTTGACTTCCCATGAGATCCAATTGATCGATCTCATTTCCCGCTTCCCCACCACGGTGGAACAGTCCGCGCAGGAATATCGACCGATGGTGATGGCGGCCTATGTCTACGAGTTGGCCAACGCTTTCCATTCGTTCTATCACGCTGTGCCTGTATTACAGACTGAAGATGAGAAAATCCGGCGCGCCCGCTTGCAACTTGTGGCGGCAGCCAAACAAGTCATTGCCAATGCCTTGCGTCTGCTGGCGATCAAAGCCCCGGATGCCATGTAAAAGACTTTATTCAAAATAATCCGCAGATTACAAAGATTATGCAGATTTCAATAATTTATAGGGACCATCTGTGTAATCTGCGGATAGATCTTCTCTTTTTCGTAGAATGGATCAAATCTAATGCAAGGAATTAATCCCGCCACTATTGAGGCCCAATGAACTCACGCGTGCATGTTTTCAATGAAACTTCACAGCTGCGCACATTGATGGTCTGGGGCGAGCCGGGATGCGAAGCTCTGCTGGGACAATTGCTTCCCAAATCCAAGAGCCTGTTTTTCAGTTATTACGAAGTCCCCGAGGCACGCCGCGAATTCCTGAAAATGCAGGGGATGATCGAAGCGGCCGGCGTGCAGGTCATCCGCATTAAGGATGCATACGTGTCCCTGCTTAAGGACAAGCTCCTCCCCGGCTTGCCTGCCACATTAGCCGAACTCAAAAAACGACTGCATCAAAAAGCGGACGAGTTTTTTGAAACCTATCAGGAACAAAGTGCCACCGATCTGCTCGGCGATCAGGTGAATATGACTCCGGAGGCTGTTTATCTGGAGGTCAAACAGGATATCGACGCCATCCTTGAAGAAGATCTGCAGGCCTACGGCGAAGAAGGTGCGATCAGGCTGAATTATGTGCTCAGCCTGTCCCGTGACCTGCCGATCGCCAATATCGTGTACGGACGGGATCAATCGAATGCGCTTGGTGACAGCATCGTCATGTCCATTATGCGCTGGGGTATCCGTCTTCCGGAAGTTGAAATTTACAAGGAAGCCCTTCAACATCTAGGCTTTGGTTCTGTGATGGCCAGTGTCGAAAAAGGGACCATCGAGGGCGGCGATTCGATCATATTCGGAAATACCTGTTATATCGGCGTTGGCGCACGCACCTCGTTGGATGCGGTGCTGGATGTCTGTGAGAAGATCGGCACAGCTCTCCAGGAACGCGGGATCGAACTGGTGGCGGTCGTCAACCAAACACACGCCACTGACTCTCCCTCGCGCACTGTCCCGACGCAGGAGCATATGCAGGTCATGCACCTGGATACTTTCTGGATCCCGCTGGATGAGAAGACCGTTATGGGCTACGGTCACGAGATCGACCAGAGAGAAGTGATCCGGATCAGCCGCGCCAACGGTCACACTCAACAGGAAAATCTGGGAAGCTTCCGCGCCTATTTGGCCGCGCAAGGCCTGGAACTGATCGAAGTCGACCAGCAGGAACAAAAAGATTTCGCCACCAACCTGCTCAACCTTGGGAATAAGCGCCTGCTGGTCTCGCTCTCGAAAAACCAACGCGTGATCACCGAGCTTGAAAAACGCGGCTTCGAGGTGCTGAAAGCGGATATCCTGAAACTCGTCGGCGGCTACGGCGCGGTACACTGCCTCACCGCGCCGATCGTGAGGGAGTAAGCGCATGGAATCACCGGTGTATTAACAGTCTGGACAAGTCTGAAGTACAGTTATAAACTAGGACATTCTCGTTGAAAATCTAAAAAGGAATCTTATCTAATGACATCTCTCGCCCCCACCCTCTCCACCCGCTACTTCCCCCACACAGCCGCCTGGTTGAAAGATCTTATCCTGATCGTGGCCGGCAGCTTGCTCGTGGCCTTGTTCGCGCAGATCGAGATCCCGCTCAAGCCCGTCCCAATAACGGGCCAGACCTTTGCAGTCCTGCTGGTCGGCGCGGTGCTC